>CACYCC010000001.1 GCA_902772805.1 uncultured Lachnospiraceae bacterium
TTACAAGGGCGGTCTTAGACTCCATCCTTCAGTAAACCTTGGTATCATCAAGTTCCTCGGTTTCGAGCAGATCTTCAAGAACTCACTTACAGGCCTTCCCATCGGCGGCGGCAAGGGTGGTTCGGACTTCGACCCCAAGGGAAAATCAGACCGTGAGGTTATGGCTTTCTGCCAGAGCTTCATGACAGAGCTTTTCAAATATATCGGCGCAGATACAGACGTTCCCGCAGGTGATATCGGAACAGGCGCAAGAGAGATCGGTTTCATGTACGGTCAGTACAAGAGACTTACAGGTCTTTACGAAGGCGTTCTTACAGGTAAGGGATTAAGCTACGGCGGATCTCTTGCAAGAACCGAAGCTACCGGTTACGGTCTTCTTTACATGACTCAGGAAATGCTTAAGTGTAACGGTATTGCAATTAAGGGTAAGACCATTGCTGTATCGGGTTCCGGTAACGTTGCTATCTATGCTATACAGAAAGCTCAGCAGCTTGGCGCAAAGGTTGTTACATGTTCCGATTCAACAGGATGGATCTATGATCCCAAGGGAATCGACGTTGCACTCCTTAAAGAAGTTAAGGAAGTTAATCGTGCAAGACTTACCGAATATGCAGCAAAGAGATCTTCGGCTCAGTATCACGACAAAGCCAAAGAAGGAACCAACCAGTGGGAGATCAAGGTTGATATCGCACTTCCCTGCGCAACACAGAACGAGCTTAATCTTGACGATGCCAAGAAGCTTGTCAAGAACGGAGTCATTGCCGTATGTGAAGGTGCAAACATGCCTACCACACTTGAAGCAACCGAATACTTCCAGAAGAACAAAGTTTACTTCGTTCCCGGTAAGGCTGCAAACGCAGGCGGTGTAGCAACATCCGCACTCGAGATGAGCCAGAACTCCGAGAGACTTTCATGGACCTTCGAAGAAGTTGATGCAAAACTTAAAGACATCATGGTAAATATTTTCCATAACCTTGACGATGCTTCCAAGAAGTACGGTCTTGAAGGCAACTACGTAGCAGGCGCAAACATTGCAGGTTTCTTAAAAGTAGCCGATGCAATGAACGCACAGGGTATCGTATAATCCATAGGTTGCGATCATATCAACAATGCATGATAAAGATGCCGGTCACAGATGTGGCCGGCATTTTTGACGCCCTGCGTTACTTTGTCAAAGATCCGGACATTTCATTATTAAGGAAAAATAAATGAAATCAGGGTTCTTTCATGTTATAATGATTTAGTTTATTACATGTTGCAAATTGTGATTTTCAGGTGTTTTTCAGAATGGGCAAAAGAACATTTTCTTTGGGAATGATATGTATTTTAATAATGTCGATGATGCTTTCGCCTCTTGCGGGATGCACGGGCGAAACCGATAAGCCCCCGGAAGTCGAAGATTTTGAGCCTGCCGACGTAGTTATGACTTATCCTCCGTCAATGACGGTCTCTTACGGCAATAAAAGGCTCATCTTGTCGCCTTACGATGTTTCCTGGGCTTATGCCATAGATGAAAAAGAATGGTGCAGCGTCAAGTCCGAGGCGGAACACCCGATAGACAGAGACTATAAGGTTTCTTTTGAAAAAAGTATGGACGAGATCAGGGTGAGACTTTCTTATCCTTCGTCCAAGGCACCCGATTCGATAGTTTACGTTCACCGTTATCCGATAGATCTCTGGGTTCCCGAAGAAACGGAAGAGGGACTTAAGTTAAAAGAACGGATCGAGCGCAAAAACGAATACGAAATGTTTGAAGAATGTAAGACCGAGGTTGAAAGCGGCGATATGTATTATGTGTATTTTTATGAGACCGAACCTCAGGGATATGTATATGATGTTGAAGCGGTATGGGACAGTGTCTGGTACCGCGGGACCGCCAAGTATTCTTTTATCGTAAAATAGGTAGATCCAATGGAAGATTCATCGGTAAGGATAAACAAATACATAGCGTCATGCGGTGTCTGCTCGCGAAGAGATGCGGACAGGCTTATCGAAAAGGGCGAAGTATATATCAACGGCGTTGTGGCCGCGCCCGGAGATAAGGTGAACGAGGGTGACAGTGTCAAAGTGGGGTCAAAACTCATCAGGCCAAATACGGAAACTGTAGTTTTAGCCTATTATAAGCCTGCCGGAGTCACCTGCACCGAAAAAGACGCACATGCCGAGATCACCGTAAAGGAAGCTGTTCAGTACAAAGAACGCGTAACATACGCCGGGCGACTCGACCGTGATTCGGAAGGGCTTCTTTTGCTGACAAATAACGGAGATCTGGCCGGAAAGATGATGAAGGGTTCGGAAGGACACGAAAAGGAGTATGTCGTAAGTGTCAGCAAACCCATAACCCCGGATTTTATCGAAAAAATGTCAAAGCCCGTGTATATAAAGGATCTTGACCGTACGACAAAGCCGTGCAAGGTAAAGCGTATCACCAAGAATTCTTTTAACATCATACTTACCGAAGGGTTAAACAGACAGATACGCAGAATGACCGAGATCTGCGGCAATAAAGTCGTTAAGCTTAAGCGGGTAAGAGTTCTTAACATCACGCTTGAAGGGCTAAAACCCGGTGAATACAGACTGCTTACCAAAAAGGAAATTGACGGATTATGGAAAGAATGCGGGAATTAGTAGACATTCTCAATAAAGCATCGGAAAGCTATTACGCCAAAGATGAAGAGATAATGTCCAATTTTGAATATGACGCTCTGTACGATGAACTCGTAAAACTCGAGGAAGAGACGGGGATAGTATTAAGCAACAGTCCGACCCGGCATGTGGGGTATGAGGCTGTCGATTTTCTGCCCAAGGAAACTCACGACAGACCGATGTTATCGCTTAACAAGACTAAGAGTCGTGAAGAACTTGCCGATTGGGCAGGCGACAGAGAGTGTCTTATCAGCTGGAAACTTGACGGGCTTACCATCGTTCTGACCTATGAAAACGGGGAACTCGCAAAAGCCGTTACCCGAGGAAACGGGGAAGTCGGTGAAGTAATAACGGCAAATGCGAAGACTTTTACCAATATCCCTCTTAAGATCGCTTTTAAGGGAAAACTTGTTTTAAGAGGCGAAGCCGTGATCTCTTATGCGGATTTTGAAAAGATAAATGCCGAGATAACCGATGATGAGGATAAATACAAAAATCCGAGAAACCTCTGTTCCGGCTCGGTAAGACAGTTAAACAGTGAGATCACAGCAAAAAGGCACGTTAAACTCATTGCTTTTTCGCTTGTGTTAAGCGAAGGAAAAGAGTTTAAGACAAGAAGCGAACAGTTTGATTTTCTGGCCTCACTCGGATTTGAAGTCGTGGAGCACTATAAGACCACAGGCGCGGGAGTGGCTGACAGGATAGCGTATTTTGCCGAGAAAGTGGCTGATTATGAGATACCTTCCGACGGTCTTGTAATGACTTACGACGATATCGAATATGCAAGAAGTCTTGGTACAACAGCCAAATATCCGCGTGATTCGATAGCGTTTAAATGGCAGGACGAGACCGCGACCACAGTATTAAGGGAGATAGAGTGGAGCCCTTCAAGGACGGGCCTTATCAATCCCGTTGCGATATTCGATACGGTAGAACTTGAAGGTACAAGCGTAAGCCGTGCAAGTGTTCACAATCTCTCTGTAATGCGTGAACTCAAGCTTGGTATCGGTGATGAGATAAAGGTTTACAAAGCCAACATGATAATCCCGCAGATAAGCGAGAACATCACCAAAAGCGGCAATATTACAATCCCCGCAAAGTGTCCGTGCTGCGGCGGACCTACGGAAGAACGGGCACTTAAAGAGGCATTCAGTCTTTATTGCGTAAATCCCGAGTGTCCCGCCAAAAATATCAAGAAATTTTCGCATTTCGTATCAAGGGATGCGTTTAATGTCGACGGTCTTTCCGAAGCGACTCTCGAAAAATTCATAGACCGCGGATTTATAAAGAAATTCGGCGATCTCTTCAGACTGGAAAGATTTAAGGCCGACATTGTAAACATGGAAGGATTCGGTGAGAAATCCTACGATAATCTTATCGAAAGCATTGAGAAGGCGAGAACCGTCACTTTGGCGAAACTCATATATTCGCTCGGTATCGATAATATCGGGCTTTCTACTGCCAAACTGATCACCCGCCGGTTTGATGACGATATCGATGCCGTTTTATCGGCAGATGAAGAATCTCTTTCAAATATCGACGGTATAGGAGAGGTGATCGCAAGATCGTTCGTTGCTTATTTTTCCAATCCCGAAAACAAAGAGGTCTTGAATGATCTGCGTTCTTTCGTTATAATCGCAAGAAGTGAAAGACCTTCGGAAACTTCCGAATTAAGCGGTAAGACCGTCGTGATCACGGGGTCACTTGAGATGTTTGAAAACCGCAATGCCTTAAAAGACGCTATCGAGGCAAAGGGCGGCAAAGTCTCGGGATCCGTATCCGGAAACACATTTGTGCTTGTAAACAACGACATCGAGTCCGGATCGACCAAAAATAAAACAGCCAAGGCACTCGGAGTTCCCATTATGACCGAGGCTGATTTTGTAAATAAATATCTTCAGGAAGGTTTATCGTAATGCCCATTAAGATTCCCAATGCCCTGCCTGCAGGGGAAATACTTGAACAAGAGAATATATTCGTAATGGATGAATTCCGTGCGATGCACCAGGATATCCGTCCGCTCAATGTGCTTATAATGAACCTCATGCCCAACAAGGAAGTTACGGAGACACAGATCCTTCGAAAACTCTCCAACAGTCCGCTTCAGGTAAACATTGAACTTTTACAGACTCAGACATATACTCCGACACATGTGGACGCAAGTCATCTGGAATCCTTTTATACAACGTTTGATAAGGTGAAGGACCGTAAGTTTGACGGCATGATCATTACCGGAGCACCGCTTGACTACGTTAAATTCGAGGATGTGGCTTACTGGAAAGAGATGTGTGAGATCTTTGACTGGTGTGAAACTCACGTTCATTCGACCTTTTACCTTTGCTGGGCCTGCTATGCCGCGCTTTATTACTATTACGGTCTTGAACGTTACGACCGCGAAGAGAAACTTTCGGGCGTATACAAACACATAGTGTGCAAACCCACATCGCCGTTATTCAGAGGCTTCGATGATGTTTTCTGGGCTCCGCATTCAAGAGCTATGGGCATAGCAAAAGAAAAGATCGAGTCGGTCCCCGAACTTGAACTGATGGCGTATTCCGATGAAGCGGGTGTGGCGATCGCCAAGACAACGGATTCGAGAAAGTTTTTTGTGGGACTTCATGCGGAATATGACAGGAATACATTGAAGGATGAGTATTACAGGGATCTTAATAAGGGTATGAATCCAAAGATCCCGGTAAATTATTTCCCGGACGACGATCCTACAAAAGAGCCGATAGTAAACTGGCGCTCTACGGGACAGCTTCTTTATACAAACTGGTTAAACTATTACGTATATCAGGCTACTCCGTACGATCTTAACAGCATAGGCGAAGAAAAGAAGAAATGATTCCAATGGCGGTATCGTGTAATTGCGGTACCGCTTTTTTATTTCATGTAAAGTTTATGATTTGTTAATGCATAATTACAAGTTTTATGGTATTATCTTGATGTTTGATTTACAGGAAATTCTTTTGTTGGAATATAGTTTTTGCAAACCCTATAAGGAGGATTAAAAAATGGCAGAAATTAAGATCACAAGTGATAATTTTGATGAAGTAGTTCTTAAGGCTGACAAGCCTGTAGTTGTAGATTTCTGGGCAACCTGGTGCGGACCCTGTCAGATGATGGGACCCATCATTGAGAAATTCGCCGAAGAGTTCGACGGAAAGTATGTTGTCGGCAAGATCAATGTCGACGAGGAAGAAGAACTTGCCGAGCAGTTCAATATCATGAGCATTCCCTGTATCAAGATATTCAAAAACGGCGAAGTATTCAAGTCCGCTGTAGGTGTTCAGACACGCGAAAAGCTTATAGAGCTCATAGAACAGTAATCAGATTTTTGGAGGATGACTTAAATGTCAAAATGTGCGATCGTTGGAATTAACTGGGGAGATGAGGGAAAAGGCCGTATGGTCGATCTGCTCACCCAAAAGTACGATTATGTTATACGTTATCAGGGCGGCGGAAATGCCGGCCACACCGTTGTCAATGAACTCGGTAAATTTGCGCTTCACCTTTTACCTTCCGGTATTTTCAGAAAAGGTGTTGTTAATATTTTAGGTAACGGAGTAGCTCTCGATCTTGAGAATCTTTATGATGAGATCATGACCGTAAGGTCTCAGGGCGTGGACTTAGGCCCGGAAAACCTTATGATAAGCGATCGCGCATCCCTTCTTTTGCCTTGGCACAGAGATCTTGACGGACTCGAGGAAGCCAGGCTTAAAGACAAGAAATTCGGCTCCACCAAGCAGGGTATAGCACCTTTTTATTCCGATAAATATCAAAAGAAAACGATACTTGCCGGAGAGATCTTTTATCCCGAGCATTTAAAAGAACATTTAAAAGACCTTATCGAGTGGAAAAACCTTACACTCACCGGTGTATACGGTGCCGAACCCGTTAAATTTGACGATCTCTGGGCATGGTTTGAAAAATACGGAACATTCTTTAAGGACTACATTAAAGATACCGGAAAAGTATTAAAAGAGGCCGATAAGGCAGGAAAGAGCATGTTGTTTGAAGCACAGCTCGGATCGCTTCGTGACCTTGATTACGGTATCCATCCCTATACAACATCTTCAAATGCCATAGCGGCATACGCACCCGTAGGTTCGGGCCTTCCGTCACTTAAACTTGATGAGATCGTGGGTGTTGTAAAGGCATATTCCACATGTGTAGGCGAAGGACCTTTTGTATGTGAATGGTTTGGCGAGGAAGCCGACAAACTTCGTGAAGCCGGCGGAGAGTACGGCGCCAAGACCGGTCGTCCGAGACGTGTAGGTCCCATCGATATAGTTGCAACCCGTTACGGTGTTGAATGTCAGGGTGCAACCGCGATCGCACTTACCAAGATGGATGTCATGAGTTATATGGAAAAGATCCCGGTCTGCGTAAGATATGAACTTAACGGCGAAGAGACCGATGATTTCCCGTTCCCCGTAACACTTAACGAGTGTAAACCCGTTATCGAGTATATGGACGGCTGGAACTGTGATATAAGCGGCATCAGAAAGTGGGAGGATCTTCCCGAAAATGCCCGCAAATATGTCGAGTATGTGGAAAAAGCGATCGGATGTCACATAAAGTATGTTTCACTCGGACCCGACCGTGAAGCGTATATTGAAAGATAAGACTTTGATGCGGTTACAATCGAGGCAGATACTTAGTACATCTGCCTCGAACTTTTTAAGTTTTTTACAAAAACAGCGGTGAAAGGGTTGTATATGGATAAAGTACTGGTGCTGGATTTCGGCGGACAATATAATCAGCTTGTTGCAAGACGTGTCCGCGAGTGTAACGTTTACTGCGAGATCTATTCTTACAAAACTGATATAGAAACGATCAAAGGAATGGGCCTTAAAGGTATCATCCTGACCGGAGGCCCCAACAGCTGTTACGAAGAAGGCGCTCCCACATATTCGAGGGAACTTTTTGAAATGGGGATCCCGGTGCTGGGACTTTGTTACGGCGCTCAGATGATGCAGCATGTTCTCGGCGGCAGAGTTGAACGTGCTTCGGTTCAGGAATACGGCAAGACTCCTGTTACGGTCGATACGACCTCACCGTTATTTGAGGGTGTACCCGCAGAAACGATATGCTGGATGAGCCACTTTGATTATATAAGTGCGATGGGAGAGGGCTTTAAGTCGATAGCTCACACGAAGGATTGTCCCGTTGCCGCATGTTCGGACGAAAGCCGCAGTCTTTACGGTATTCAGTTCCATCCGGAAGTTTTGCATACTCCTTGCGGCACCAAGATGATATACAATTTCGTGCGTAACATCTGCGGATGTTCGGGCGACTGGCGTATGGATTCTTTTGTGGAAACTGCCATTAACGAGATCCGCAATAAAGTCGGTGACAAGAAAGTGCTGTTAGGCCTTTCCGGCGGCGTCGATTCGTCTGTTGCGGCCGCTTTGATTTCACGTGCCGTCGGCAAGCAGCTTACATGCGTGTTTGTGGATCACGGACTTCTTAGGAAAAATGAAGGTGATGAAGTCGAAGCCGTTTTCGGTGAAGGCGGAATATTCGATCTTAATTTTGTGCGTGTCAATGCACAGCACAGATTTTACGTAAAACTTGCGGGTGAAAACGAACCCGAACGCAAGAGGAAGATAATCGGTGCCGAGTTTATAAGAGTATTCGAAGAAGAGGCCAAGAAGATCGGAACGGTTGATTTCTTAGCCCAGGGTACCATTTATCCCGATGTTGTTGAATCCGGTCTTGGAGGAGAATCCGCCGTCATCAAATCTCATCACAATGTCGGCGGTCTTCCCGACTATGTTGATTTTAAAGAGATCCTTGAACCCTTGAGAAATCTGTTCAAAGACGAGGTACGTAAAGCGGGACTTGAGCTCGGTATTCCCGCACATCTTGTTTTCCGTCAGCCTTTCCCCGGCCCCGGTCTCGGTATCAGGATAATCGGCGATATCACGGAAGACAAAGTCAGGATCGTGCAGGATGCTGACTATATATTCAGAAGTGAAGTATACAATGCCCTTAAGGCTTACGAGAGTGAAAACGCTTCGGTTGCACCCTGGAAGCCCGATCAGTACTATGCCGCCCTCACCAATGTCCGTTCCGTCGGCGTTATGGGTGATGAGCGCACTTATGACTATGCGGTAGCGCTTCGAGCAGTCAAGACTACCGATTTCATGACCGCAGAGGCCGCAGATATCCCGTTTGACGTTCTCCAGATCGTCATGAACCGTATCATCAAGGAAGTAAGAGGCGTCAACCGCGTATTCTTTGACCTTACGAGCAAACCACCGGGAACGATAGAGCTTGAATAGTACACGAAATCCCTACAAACCGTGAATTTAAGCGGTTTGTAGGGATTTTTTAATTAGCGTTGGGTACGATTTGGGTACACTTTCATTATTCTTCGGAATTATCCCCAATGACTTAATACTCATTCTTAGGATTCAAACCAATATGATCCATGAA
>CACYCC010000002.1 GCA_902772805.1 uncultured Lachnospiraceae bacterium
AGAAATGGGTTTTCACCGGGTAGGACTTAGGTCTGACAGGACTTGCCTGTTTCTTTTTTTATTTCCAAAATATCATAAAGATATTTCAATATGTTCCTTTGCGGATCTTAACCTCTCAAGCAAACAACAGACCTCACAATTCCCGGTCCAGGGAAACTGATCAACCGCGACCGCTTTGGTCACTTCATATCCGTATTCTTTGACTATTTCAAGGTCGCGGACAAGGCTTGTGGGTTTGCAGGAAATGTATATGAGCCTGTCCACACCGTATTCCATGATCTTTTTAAGGGCCTTGGGATGCACGCCGTCACGTGGCGGATCAAGTATTATAAAATCAGGCTTTTCTGCGATCTCATCTATCACTTTCAGTACATCACCGCATATAAACTCAACATTGTCTATTCCGTTAAGATCCGCATTCTCGCGTGCAGCCTCAACAGCCTCCTCAACGATCTCAACTCCGATGACCTTTCCGGCAACCGGTGCCATCAGTTGTGCTATCGTTCCCGTACCGCTGTAGAGGTCGAATACCGTTTTATCTGCCTTCCCGCCGTTTGAAAGATCGCCTATGTAATCCCTCACCGTACTGTAAAGGACTTCCGCACCGCATGAATTGGTCTGGAAAAAAGAAAACTCACTTATCTTAAACTCCAGTCCCAGCAGTTTTTCTGTAATATGATCGCTTCCGTACAGTATTTCCGTGCGGTCGCTTTTTACAACATCGGAGAGTCCGTCATTGACCGTATGAAGAATGCTTACTATCGTGCCCTTAAGATCAAGTTCAAGCAACATCTTAACAAACGGCTCAAGATTGGGATCGGCCTCGCTTGAAGTGACCAGCGCCACCATGATCTCACCCGTAAACTTGGCCTTTCTCACCAACAAATGCCTTAAATATCCCTCATGACGCATCTTATGGTAAAAAGAAAATCCCGAATCCTTAAAATATCCGTTTACCGCTGAAACGATCGCCCTGTAATCCTCATCGCATATATAACAGGAATCCGTAAGCACGACATCATAAAAACTGCCCTTTTTGTGCATTCCGAGTGTCAGGGGACCGTCTTTATACTCATCGCCAAAAGAAAACTCCATTTTGTTACGGTACCCTTCATAAACAGGGCTTGCTTTGATACCTCCCCATTCATACGAGCCCGGAGCGAGTACTTTATCAAGCAACGACTTAACCTGCTTTTCTTTTAACTTAAGCTCGTCCTCGTATTTCATTGTCAGAAAAGTGCAGCCTCCGCACACTCCAAAATGCGGGCACTGAGAACCGATACAGGCCGGGGATTTTGAGATAACATCCGTTACCATGGCTTCAGCCTTGCCTTTTCTTACTTTTTGTACTCTTACCTTAACCCTGTCTCCGGGTATCGCGTTTTTGGCCGTAACCGTTCCTTCGGGGGTATCTATGATCGCTTTGTTGGGAAAAAGAACGTCTGTAACCGTTCCTTCCAGTTCCTGTCCTTTTTTCATTTCTTCTCCAATGTAAAAATATAAAAATAGGAGTGCCCTTCAAGGCACTCCCAAAACATCATTGATAACAATTATGCGTCGCCTTCGAGGTCGTCGCCGTCATCGGCATCGTCATCATCATCAAAATCTTCGAAATCGTCAAAATCCTCGAAGTCTTCGGAATCCTCTGGTACAAAGAAGTAATACACAGCATAAGCTATTGCTGCAACCGCTGCGATCGCTCCCACTATGGCCAGTGCTATGACAACCGGATTTGCCTTCTTGGGCTCTTCTTTCTTGGGGATCAGACTGCTTGCCAGAACGATATCTTTTAATTCATCAATCTTATTGCACATCTTTGACTTCCTCCATTTCTTGATCTCTTTACGAAAAATGATCTTTCCCAATAACTTCAACATAGATTAATAATACCACCTTTTAAGACTTTAGTATAGTTGATTTATACCTTTTTAAGTTTGGCAAAGGAAGCATACATTATACGAACTCCCGCACTGTCAAACTGGACCGTAACCTTTTTGTCCTTATCGGTATCCTCGATCTTAAGCACGGTACCTTCACCGAACTTCACATGACTTACCCTGTCACCTACGCCGTAATCACACGAACCTGTCGAAAGATCAACGCCTTTTGCGATACCGGCCATAGTCGCGATGAACGGTTTTTTGACTTCCGGCGTCGGATCGGGATTTCTTTTAAACCCGCCGAAATCGCTTGAATATGCTTTACGTGAAAAAGACTCCGAAACAAAATCATCTTCGCCGTAATCAAATCGTTTTTTGGCGGCTCTGGGCGGAGTGTCAAACAGTTCCGTCGGGATCTCCCTTATAAAGCGGCTCACCGGATTACACTGTGTTTCACCGTGGATCATCCTTGCCCTTGCGGTCGTGACGGTAAGTTCATCTTTGGCACGCGTTATCGCAACATAGGCAAGTCTTCGTTCTTCCTCTATCTCGATCTGTCCGGACTGTATCGACATATAACTCGGAAACAGACCGTCCTCCATTCCGACCAGGTACACATTCTTGAATTCAAGACCTTTGGCTGAATGTATCGTCATAAGTAAAACCCGGTTATCGTTCTCATCTACCGAATCGATATCCGCAATAAGAGCGATCTCTTCCAAAAACTCGGAAAGTGAAGGTTCTTCGCTGTTGTCAACGTAAATCTGAAGTTTACTCCTGAATTCCTCGATATACTCGATACGTTCCTCCGCCTCTTCTTCGGAATCCACATCCATTAAATTGATGTAATCCGTTACGTCAAGAACTGCATCCAGTATGCCGGCAACACCCTCTGACTCAAGTTTTGCCCTGAGCATCAGTATCATATTACTGAAATTATGGAGTTTATCCTGAGTAGCGCCTCGAATTCCGGTAATATCCGGGCGGTCGAGGGCATCAAAAAACGATATTCCCGCACTATCGGCTCCGTCTGCCACTTTACCCATACTCGTAAGGCCTATGCCACGCTTGGGTACATTGATTATACGCCTGACGGCCAGATCATCACGCCCGTTATCTATCGTTTTCAGGTATGCTATCAGGTCCTTGATCTCGCGTCTTGAATAGAAATTAATTCCACCCACGATCTTATACGGCACATTATCGCGTACGAGTCTTTCTTCAAAAGAACGCGACTGGGCATTTGTCCTGTATAGAATTGCGTTTTCTTTGTACTCGGATGTACCTTCCCTGACGGAATGTTTTATCTCGCACGATACATACTCCGATTCTTCGTATGCATCATCAAATTCCCTGAAGCGGATCTTGGGCCCTTTATCGCGTTCCGACCACAGTGCCTTGCTCTTACGCGAAGAATTGTTGCGGATCACCGCATTGGCCGCATCAAGAATATTCTGGTGTGAACGGTAATTCTGCTCGAGTTTTACAACTTTCGCTTCGGGATAAAAATGTTCAAAATCAAGGATATTTCGTATATTGGCCCCTCTGAACCTGTATATCGACTGATCGTCGTCACCCACCACGCAAAGATTATGGGTTGTTCCGGCCAAAAGCCTTATAAGTTCAAACTGTGCGGTGTTCGTATCCTGATACTCATCGACCATTATGAACTGCCAGCGTCTTTGATAGTTTTCCAAAACATCGGGGTTTGCTTTAAACAGTTCCACAGTCTTCATAAGAAGATCGTCAAAGTCAAAAGCATTGTTTTTCTTCAAGGTCCGCTCGTATTCGAGGTAACATGAGGCGATCTTTTGCTTTTTAAAATCTCCGGCACTGTCACGTATATACTCATCAACGGTGATAAGTTCATCCTTGCAGTGTGATATCGCATTAAGAACTTCTCTGTCCTTTAAAAGTTTGGAATCGATCTCAAGTTTTTTGAGGACTTCCTTCATGACATGCTTCTGATCGTCGGTATCGTAAATCGAGAAACTGTTGTCGTAATCTATCCTGTCGGCAAATCTTCTTAAGATCCTCACGCACATCGAATGAAAAGTGGAAACATGGATCTGTTCCGATCCGAATCCCACTAATTTATCAACTCGTTCGCGCATCTCACCCGCCGCCTTATTGGTAAAGGTAATGGCAAGGATGTTATACGGGTTTACCCCGGCCTTGTCTATCAGGTATGCGATCCTGTGAGTGATGACGCTTGTCTTTCCGGAACCTGCTCCGGCTAATATGAGAAGCGGTCCGTTAACAGTAAAGACCGCTTCTTTTTGCTGCTCATTTAAATTATCGTAAATACTCATCTCTGTACTCGGCCTGATGCATCTCCGCCTGCAAGTGTGTCCACTTCCTTGCGGCTTGCAAAGTTGAAATCTCCCGGGATCGTATGTTTAAGAGCCGATGCCGCTACACCGAATTCAAGGGCATCCTTGAAATCTTTGCCGTCCAAAAGTCCGCAGATCACTCCTCCTGCAAAAGAATCCCCGCCGCCGACACGGTCAACTATGGGATGGAGGTTGTAAGACTTTGAATGATAAAATTCACCGGTCTTCCCGTTATAGATACATGCCGACCATCCGTTATCGGATGCGGAACGGCTTTCACGAAGAGACGATACACAGTATTCAAAATTGTAATCTCTGACCATCTGCTCAAAGATAGATCTGTATCCCGCAAGTTCAAGTTCGCCGCTTGTAACATCGGTATTGCCGGGCTTATAGCCAAGCACGAGTTCAGCATCTTCTTCGTTTCCTATGCACACATCAACGTACTGCATAAGGTCTTTCATTACAGTCTGAGCCTTCTCTGAACTCCAGAGTTTCTTGCGGAAGTTAAGATCCACCGAAACCTTAACGCCGTGAGCTTTGGCGGCTATAAGCGCGTCTTTGGTAAGTTTTGCCGCACTGTCGGAAAGTGCCGGAGTGATACCGGTAAAGTGAAACCAGTCGGCTCCTTCAAATATCGCATCAAGATCAAAGTTTTCTTTTGTAGCTGTTGAGATCGACGAATGCGCTCTGTCATATACGACCTTGGAAGGCCTTACGCTTGAACCGCTCTCAAGATAATAGATTCCGAGCCGCTCGCCGCATCTTGCGATATATTTGGTGCCGACATTATACTTTCGAAGTGCTGCGATGGCACAGTCTCCGAGTTCATTGTCCGGAAGAGCGGTAACAAATTCGGTATCGTATCCGTAATTTGCAAGTGAAACCGCTACATTGGCTTCTCCGCCTCCGTAGTTTATATCAAACTCATCGGCCTGAATAAATTTTTCAAAATTCGGGGTGGAGAGTCTTAACATGATCTCACCCATGGTTATTACTTTTTTCATTTCTTCTCCTTATCGCGCCTGATCCGGCAATTTTTCTATTTTGTAACGAGGTGTATCGCAAATCCACCGATCTCATTTTCAAGATAAATAAGATTTAACTTTCCGTCTTTATAAGTCTTGGAGTCTTCCCTAAACTTTACACCCTTGACTGTGGAAAGATAATTCACCGCTCTTTCAACATTGTTTGTCCCGATAGCGATATGCCCGTGGGTACCGGGTCCGGGCTCGTTCATGGCTTCGATCGAACCGCCGGCAAAAGACGATATCTCGATACTTCTTGTCATGAATCCGAAAAGATCCTCGAATGTCTTACATGTATCATAAGCTTCTTCTTTGCTGTTAAGATTGAGTCCGACATGTTTTACATAGAAACCGAGCATAGTCCGAACAGCCTGCTCTGTCAAAGCCTTTATCTCATCAAACTTTCCGGCTGCCACGAGATCCTTCTTGACCATCCACGAACCGCCGCAGGCGATGATCCTGTCAAAAGAAAGATAATCGCAGATATTATCCGCATTTATGCCGCCTGTCGGCATAAATGTTACATTCACATAAGGTGCTGCGAGAGCTTTGATCATCTTGATGCCGCCGCTTTGCTCGGCAGGGAAAAACTTGACTGTCGTAAGTCCGAGCGATAAAGCGGTTTCTATGTCCGAAGGATTGTTAACCCCCGGAACCATCGGAACGTTCTTTTCAAGACAATACTTTACGACCTCGGGATTAAGACCGGGCGCAACTATAAACTTTGCGCCTGCCGCTATGGCTCTGTCAGCCTGCTCGGTAGTGAGCACCGTTCCCGCTCCCACCAGCATATCCGGATATTCCGATGCCATGATCTTTATTGCCTCTTCGGCTGCGGCAGTTCTGAAAGTAACCTCCGCACAGGGAAGTCCGCCTTCGATAAGTGCCTTGGCAAGGGGTTTTGCATCTTTTGCATCATCAAGTACCACTACGGGCACTATACCGATCTTTTTGATCTTTTCAAGTACTTCGTTCATTTTCTTCTCCATTCCGTTTCTTTATGACTTTTTGACGGTTCTGATCGCCTCGAGCGCTTCATTCATCTTTTCTCTGGCTTCGCTCTTCATCATATCCTTGACCATATCAAAATACGACTTTCCGATCTTTTGTAAAAACTCTTTGGTATCGTCATCGATATCACGCGTCTTTTTGAAAACATTGCCGGCACTCTTAAAGATCTGTCCCGTCAGTTCTCTCGTATCACTCGCTTCGGTAGCATTCAGCACTTCGCAGAAGAGATTTACGAATCTCTCAAGGCGTTCTTCATCAAGAGAAAATATCCACTCGTTGAATGTATTTATCCATCTTCTGTGCTGATTGGTGATCTCGGTCCTTGAAAAAGTTCCGTCTTTTATCACCCAGTAATAGGGGTTATGCTGGAACACCCCGACCGATCTCGAATTTACCACAATACTGTCTTCAGCCGTATTAAGCAACATACCTACAAGCGAAGACTGAGGTATGACCGATATAAGTTTACCTATAACATCCTCGCCGTTGTTTTCCCTGATCACTTCCGGTCTGAATCCCGGACCGTCGAAGCTGTAGATGTGTATTAATCTTGATTTAATATCAGCCGGCGAATTCATGGCGGAATACACGGCAAGATTTCCGCCCTTTGAATGTCCTCCGAGACTTAAATCGCCCTTAAACGATGTGCAGACCTTCTCAAGATAATCGACAGAAAGTTTCTGTCCCATGATCGGTTTGTTAAGGGCAAGGCCGAAATCTTCCTGCCAGCCAACTATAGATTCGTCGGTACCCCTGAATGCCACGAAAGCTTCTCCGGTCGGCAACAGATAAGTAACAGCCGCAAACTGTGTCTCATTCTCCGCTTCTATCCTGTTGATGTAAAAAGAAAACGATATTTCGGAAAACCTGACCGACGAAAGAGCCGCATCGAACAATTCGCGATAATCCTTACCATACTTGGGATCCGCAAACATAAGATCCGCATCCTTTTTGGCGGCAAGATCTTTGATCGAAACAGGAGTCTCACACATCTGCTCCAGAACCGGGTCAAATTTAAGATACGATAACTCGGCAAGAACGAGTGCATCTTCTATCGATAACGGTTGTTTTTCAAATGTGGTGCCGCAGTATTTTTTTACATAATCGACTATATTGGCCATTTAATCACCTCGCACATGACGATCAAAAGATTGTGGACCGCGTCAGAACTTGGCACTGATGTTTCCGATGTTTTTGATATGAAGCGACAACGTTCCGTCCGGATTTGTAATAAATTCCACATTGTCTTCCTCATACTGAAGCATAGGTATCTTTATCTCTATACCCGTGTCCGTTACCAGACACTGCCGGGCGTACTTTTTGGTAGTATTATCACTCACGGGAGCTACTTCTTCTCTTATAAGATCAAATCTCTCCATGCGATTGTTAAATTCAGATTTAAGATCCGGCCTATCTTCATATACCAGATCCGCTATATGTTCAACGGTAAAACCGCCGTTCTTTTCAAGTTCATTGTTGATTATCGCCTTGGCTTTCATCTGAGGCTCATACTTGTACATGTCTTCATAAGCTCTGTCGTTAACCGACTCGATAGCCTTGGTGACGATGGCAAGTTTCTTTTTGTCACTCAGTTTTGATGAACATTTAAGAAAATACTCGCTGAAATAATCTTCTTTTTTACCGTTGATCTCCGCTTTCTTTTCAACGACCCAGACGGCCAGATCGGTAAGTCTTATTATGCAGGCTTCCGAAAGTTTCTGAGATCCCGCCGGAAGTATTTCCTTGTATGTGCACACTTCGTTTACAAGTCCCTCATCGCCGGGTATACATCTGTGAGTGTACTGAGGTTTATAATTCATTTTAAGAAGTGCAAGATAATCAAGTGAATCGCTTGAAAATCTCACAACGAACAGATCGGCCGAAGGTATGTCGATGTTCGCGTTCATGATCCCATAAAGAACAGTTGCTATTTGACGTGATCTTTCAACAAATTCGTCATCGGAATAGTCGTTCAGTATCGAATATACCTCTGATTCCTTTTTGTGAAATTCACACTTCTTGCTGTCATCTCCGCCGAAAATATTAGCGATGTGTGACTTTATGAAATCGGATAAATCTGCATTTAACTCAAGCGGCATATCGGAGAGCTGAGGCTGACCGGTAAGCGAATCGAGTACATGCATTATCACTTTTCTTAAATTTATCTCTTCTTTGACTAAAGCCATGTTATCTCCTTAAGATCAGTTTCTTTTCCATGTTCCCGTATAGATCAGTACAAACAACGGGAATATCTCAAGTCTTCCCGCCAGCATGTCGATAGAAAGAACTATCTTTGAAAGTTCATTGTAATCCGCAAAGTTCTTGGAAGGTCCCACCATTGAAAGACCGGGTCCGACATTGCCGAGTGTTGTAAGGACACTTGAAAAATTGGTGGCAAAATCAAATCCGTTCAATGAGATCAGCAGGAAAGAAACGATCAGTATCACGATATATGCCACCATAAAGGACTGGACGGATTTTACCGTCTCCTCGGAAACCGCCTGCCCGTTAAATCTGATCTTTTTAACAGATCTGGGATGGGTAAGATGATCGAGTTCCCTCTTAAGTGTTTTTAACATGATAAGGAAACGCGATACCTTGATACCGCCCGCGGTGGAACCCGCAGAAGCGCCGATGACCGTTAAGATGATCAGTATGAATTTGGCGAAAGAAGGCCATAACTCATAATCCGAGATCGAGAAACCGGTCGTGGTCATGATCGATGCCGTATGGAACAGTGCCTCATGAAGCGCGCTCATAAAATCAGGGTATAACTTAAGGATCGTAACGGTTATCGCAACAAAACTTGCAAACATTATCGCGAAATATGCCCGCACTTCCTCGAGTTTGAATATCTCCTTGGGTTTCTTGATGTAGATAAGAAAATATGCGTTAAAGTTGACACCGCACATGATCATAAAGATGATCGTTATCACCTGTACGGGATGTGAAAATGCTCCGAGGCTTGCATTGGTCCTGGTAAATCCGCCGGTACCTACCGTTGAGAACATCAAAAGCAAGGCATCATACAGATTCAGTCCCGCGATCATAAGGCAGATCACCATCGACACCGAAATAGTGATATAGATGCCATACAGTATCTTGGCAGTGTTCTTAACTTTGGGAACAAGTTTTCCGACTTCCGCGCCGGTGCTTTCAGCACGCATAAGATGCATGTTGTGGCTTCCCGAAAGAGGAAGGATAGACATGATAAATACAAGAACGCCCATACCGCCTATCCATATGATAAAGCATCTCCAGAACTGGGTGGTCATGCAAAGATATTCCACATCTCTTAAGATGGTAGATCCCGTAGTAGTATACCCGGACACGGTTTCAAAAACAGCATCCACATAGTTGGGGATCTCGCCCGTTACAACAAACGGAACGGCACCTACCAAAGACAAAAGTATCCAGGAAAGCGATACCGTAACGAAACCTTCTCTTGCGTAGAACACATTGCTTGCCGGTTTAAA
>CACYCC010000003.1 GCA_902772805.1 uncultured Lachnospiraceae bacterium
TAAACAAGGAAGGCCCCCGAAAGTTTTTTATATTTGTATGTTTAACAAGGCGAATGTCTAGAATTGCATTTCGTACTTGAGCTTAGACGGGCTACTTTTTATTCTTCCAATTATTTAGAGTTTTCTCCGACACCCCTAATTGGAGAGCTGCATTAGCCCGCGTATTGTACGTACGAATTGCCCATTCCTCCAGTTTCTTATGATATTCAGCATTCATTTCCTCATAAGTCTTTCCTTTGGAGAACAATTTCTCGCGTTTTGGCTCATATGAAATAAACTCCTGGAACTGTGCTTTCGCAAATGTTAATGGTGTCTTTTGGGGGATCATAGCCCGTGTTTCATCATCGAAAACCTGATAAATATGGTAGTACATAGCGATTCTCTGAAGATCGCGATAGTTCCCTTTCAAAGGCTGTTTACTCAACCATGATATAAGCGGCTTTTCTTTGGGCGTTTCGGGATCCTTCTCAAACTTAAGTTGTTTCCATACTTGCTCCCAATCTTTTTCAATATCTTCTTTTGTCTCATCCAGCGAAGGCAGTTTTATTACATGCTGCACAATTCTGTCATAGAAATCAGGCAGCAACTTCTCTTTGAGTTCATCAATACTAAGATTTGAAGCAAAAACTAGGCGAACATTCTTAACTTTTTCGTTTACCGTAGCCCCAACTTTTCGAATAGACAGTTCGTTATTCTCATTTGTCCTGAAGGCTGTCAGTAATTTCGACTGGACTCTTTCAGACAGGCGATGTACTTCATCTAAAAACAAGATTCCATTTTCAGCTTCTTTTATTAATCCATTCTTATCGGACGATGCGCCCGTAAAGGCACCTTTGATATATCCGAACAGGTCGCTTTCAGCCATTGTATCTTCAGCAAAGGAGGCACAGTTTGCTTCTACGAATCGCTTATTCTCCTTGTGCCTCTCAATTAGACTTGTTTTTCCTATGCCCCTATCGCCAAGTATTAATACGGAGAAGCCGCTCTCCAAGTAGCTCTTCATCAATTTGTCGGCAAGCGCTCTCTTTGGCGACTGTGTCTCAGGATAAAGACTCAAATTACTGGAAAGGGTTTCTATTAGCTTTGTTTCGGTCTCTCGAATAGTGAATGGCTTAAATCTGGTTGAAGTGTCGTCTTTCTTGTCATCATACGTTTTAATAAAACGGATATTAGATGGCAAGCAGCCAGACTGAGAAAGAATATGCCACGCGACCTGCGTTTCATTGCTTCCCAGAGAGATGTTGATTACATAAGAATATTCCTCGCTATCAGGAAGTCTCTCTTTGACAAACTGCATAACTGCGTCCGTGATGGCTTTTTCATCACGAAGATCAGCAATGTCAAGCTTCACTTCTACAAAATCTTCCTTTTTATATACTTTACCGAAATTAGACAGGTCTTTCAACCATCTAATCTGCTCAGAGATAGGATAGTATTGAATATTCCGCCAAAGGAAATCACTAAATATGTCTTTCTTTTCCGGGAAATGCTTTTCAATGTAATCCAATTCTCCTTTGATGCTAGCCCTAAATATAGTGGATTGATCCTTCAGCGCATCGAAGCAGTCCTTAAGGCCATAATTCGATTCATCCTGTTCTTCATCCATGTACCTATATTTCCTTCGAGAAGACAAACCGTCAAAACTCTTTTGTGGAGCCGTCAGATAGAATATCTTGTCGAATTTAAATCCTCCCATAATGGGGTTGTTAAAAACCTCACTCATCTCTTCCTGGCGAAATGGCCTGGACAGCAAACTCAGGGTTGGCTCCTCCCGGTTTGAGAAAGAAGAATAAAACGCGCTCAAAATGTGCTTTAGGTAGGCAATACCATAGCTGGTATAATGCCAGGTAACAAATACATATTTTTTCTTTTTCATCTCCGCCGTTATTTTGGTTTAAATATAGAAATTATTTTCCTAAAGGGTATTAATTTACCTTTTTATTTTTTTTCATTTGACAGTAACGCGCTGACTCATAGTCGTTTATAAATTGGCATGAATATTATAATATATTGTGGCAAAATTATAGTTATGACATGTAATTATAAACACATCAACCAATCGCAGCACTGCCTCCTCCGACAAAAAGAAAGAGGCATATCCGACGCTCTTCTGCAAAAGATTATGTGGAAGATCCGCGCCATCAACTACAATAGAACTGTATACATTGTAAGTACCAACACGCTGAATGAGTGTGGAATCAACAGCAAACAGAACATGGCCGTTGTTATGAGGGGGAGAGAGATCATAACGGTTTATTTTATTGACGATATACGACTATTCTTTTTCAACATGAGTTACAGAAGCCATGACAACGCTGATTATATGATTATTTAGCCATGGGAACCATTTCAACCATAAATCTTCACTTAACCTCGCGCTGTAACTACAGCTGCAAATTCTGCTTTGCACATTTTGCAGAGGTAAAGAGTTGTTTGAACTCCAGAGAGAGAGAACAACTGATAATTACTATCTGTAATCGACCGGAAATAAAAAAGATAAACTTTGTTGGAGGTGAGCCCACCCTTATTACCGAGCTGAGCAACCTTCTTTCCTTAGCGCATTCCTTTGGCAAAAAGACCAGCTTGACCACAAATGGCAGCCTTATCTCACCTGACTGGGTTCGAAAGAATGCTTCCGCTTTAAACATTCTCACATTAAGCATCGATAGCAGTAGCAATCAAACAAAAAGGCTTTCCGGTCGATGTGACAGGTTGGAAAGAGTTCTTAATAACGAGCACTATTATCTCCTTGCATCCGCTTGCAAAGAAAGCGGCGTAAATCTTAAGGTAAACACAGTCGTTTCCCGCTTTAATGTAAATGAGCGAATGACCGATTTGATAAATAGACTTGAACCTATTCGCTGGAAGGTGTTCCAGGCTCTAACCGTTGAAGGGGAGAATAGCGAATATGCTTCTGGTTTTGTTATTGATGATGCGGCTTACCACTCATACATTAAAAGGAACAAAGAGGGGCTAGCCCCTTCCATCTGCATGATAGCAGAAGACAGCCGCCTTATGCGAGGATCCTATTTAATGGTCAATCCAGAAGGGTGTTTTTTTGACAATTCGAGAGGTCGTTACACCGTATCACAGCCAATAACGAATGTCGGATATAGCAAGGCAAGGGCTCAAGTTACAACGGACTATGACAAGTTTATTCTACGAGGAGGCTTGTATTCGCTATCAATTCGCCAACACCAACAATAATTCATTATTTTTGTAAAACCAATACTTTCAATTAATTATGCACATCCTAAAAGTCATTCATGGTTATCCGCCATTATACAACGCCGGCTCCGAGGTGTATAGCCAGTCTGTCTGCAATGAATTCAGCAAGGAGCACAAGGTTTCGGTTTTCACCCGCGAAGAAAACCTATATGCCAGAGACTTCACAATTCGGAAGGAACAGAGAAGCGAAAACCTGTGCCTTTACATCGTAAACAACCCACAAGGGAAGGATGGATATCGGCACAAGCAGATGGATGACGCATTTGGTCGTCTGGTTGACGATATTAAGCCGGATATCGCTTATATCGGTCACTTGAACCACCTCTCTACGGGTATTATTGACGAGCTATACGCCAGGCATATTCCCATCGTCTTCATGCTTCACGATTATTGGCTGATGTGCCCAAGGGGGCAATTCCTCACCAGAAGCATCGGGCAAGAGAACAACTTTATGGTATGCGAAGGTCAAGAGGACCCCAAATGTGCTCGCACATGCTACAGCCCCTATTTTTCCGGCATCGAGGGAGACAATGCTGATGCCAGGGCCTGGACAGACTGGGTGTCAAGACGAATGAAGGAAACACAATCTATCATTGATAAGGTGAATCTTTTCATTGCGCCGGCCAGGTACCTGAGAAACAGATTTGTCAAAGACTTCGGCATACCGGAAGATAAGATTATCTATCTAGACTATGGTTTCCCGTTAGATTATCTGAAGAAAGTAACGGAGCGCAATGACCCTCAGCGGCCTTTCACTTTTGGATACATCGGCACCCACATACCGGCCAAGGGTGTAAATATGCTTATTGATGCTTTCGAGCGCATCGAAGATCCCGCAGAGCTGTTTATCTTTGGCAGAGACAACGGCCAAAGCACCGCAGCTCTTAAGAAAAAAGCTGCGCTTAGCAAGAACCCCATTAGATTCTGTGGCGAGTATATGAACAACGAACTTGTCGATAAAGTATTCAAAAACGTAGACTGCATCGTCGTCCCCAGTATCTGGGCCGAGAATTCGCCGCTCGTCATACACGAGGCCCAGGAATGCGGGATCCCGGTAATCACTGCCGACTATGGGGGGATGATAGAGTATGTCCACCACAATGAGAATGGACTTATTTTCAAGCATCGCGACACGACCTCTCTCTATGAGCAGATGTTATGGGCCCTTGGTCATCCGAAAGAGATGAAGAAACTTGGTGAGCGAGGATATCTCTACTCCGAGGACAGACACGTTCCTAACGTACACGACCACTGTAAGACTTTGATTAAACTATTCGAAAATGAACTGCGATAACACGCTTTGGCGGATTACGATAGATACAAATCCCGAGGATTGTAACTATCACTGTATAATGTGCGAGGAGCACAGCAGATTCAGCCATTATAAAGAATCTCTCGGCTGCCATAGAAGGATGCCGGTCGAGTGGATAGACCAGCTGTTTGAAGAAGCCAGGCAACTGGGGGTAAAAGAGATAATCCCCTCAACGATGGGAGAGCCACTTCTATACAAAGGAATTGACAGATTCTATGATCTGTCTCAGAAGACTGGCATCAAAATCAATCTGACCACAAACGGTTCGTTCCCCGGGAAAACTATCGACGAATGGGCGCGCATAATAATACCCAATACGACGGACGTTAAGATCTCTATCAATGGAGCAACCAAAGAAACATCCGAAAAGGTGATGGAAGGGAGCAATTTTGACAAGGAGATATATAACGTCAAGCATCTGGTAAAGTACCGGAACGAGTATTTCAAAAAGAGTGGATACTATTGCAGGATTACGTTGCAGTTGACTTTCATGAGTATCAACATGCATGAGTTAGCCGACATCGTCAAGATGGCCGCGGAGCTTGATGTCGACAGGATCAAGGGCCACCATTTGTGGACACATTTCCCCGAGATTGAGCACTTCTCGATGAAAGACACTCCGGAAAACATTTCTCTTTGGAATCAATACGTATCCGATGCCCAGACTGCCCAGAAACAGTATCTCAGACCGAACGGCAAGGAAGTCCTTCTAGAAAACATCACACCCCTATCCATCGAAAAAGGCAAGACTGTCCCAGAAGAAAGCGAGTGCCCTTTCCTGGGCCGAGAACTGTGGGTTTCTGCCACGGGTGTCATATCGCCTTGCTGCGCTCCGGATCAGCTGCGCAAGACGCTCGGAGACTTCGGAAATATTCAGAAAACCTCTCTTACCGAGATGATGGCCAGCGACACATATCAGGACTTGCTCGCCAATTATAAGACCCGCACACTGTGTAAAACCTGTAATATGAGGAGATAGTATGAGAAGAATCACTTTTATTTCAGGTCTGTTTGATAATATTCGAGACGGGGTCTTCTCTCCGAAAAGCGGGATAGAAAAAGAGATAGAAACGACACTTAAGTTCAACCCGCATTACAGAGAGTTACTAACGTGCTATGCGGACAGCGAGGATAACGCTGCAATAATGCAAGCCAACAACCTATCTGTACACAAGATTATCACAGATGCTCCGGATTCGATTATTCGTGACTCGAGATACAAAATGAAACATTGGATGATGTATCAAGCAGTCAAAGAATTCGGGGATGTTGTTTGGATTGATTGGGACACGTATAATAAGCGCTTGGTCGACCATCGGTTTGTGGATTATTGCCTTGCAACAAACACTCCGAAATTCACCTTCATCAAAGGCGGCTACTGGGCCGTAGTCAACTGCGCCGTATATTACGCAAATCGTTCCCACCTTCAATTATTTGAAAAGAGCTTTTCGTCTAAAGTGTCTGAGCCAAATGACGAACTGATGTGGGCGTCCGTGCTCCCCAAGGATATTGTGGGAAGAAAAGAGTACTGGTTCGGCGACATGGTTGTGAACATCTGGGATAGAATCGATTTCAAGGATGTTACCGACAACACATATTTTCTTCACCTTAAAGACTTCGGTTTGCTATGATTGATATAAACAGTATTTCAGGTGAACGCTGCGCATTGTTAATAAGGCATGCTGAAAGAGAACCATTCCCATCTGGGACTTTCGGGAACGAGGTTTTGCTAACAGAAAAGGGCTATGAAGAAGCTGTTAAACTAGGCAAATCTCTCTCCGGGCACAAGATAAATCACATCTATTCCAGTCCGCTTATACGATGTGTTCAGACGGCAAAAGGGATAGTCAATGGTTTGGGGTACAACGTTGACATAACTCTGACATCTCAACTCGGTCATCCCGGATTTCATATCGCCGATACAGTCAAGGCTGGGCCGGCGTATCTGAACATGAGCGCGCAAGATGTTTATAGGAAGTTCGCAAATGGCGAACATTTAGAGGGATTCACCTCTCCCGAATTACTGAAGGAGAAAGGTTTGAGCTATATCGTCAACCAAACCTCAGAAAGCGGCATAACGATATTCGTATCACACGACTCTCTTATTGCACACTTCGCATATGCTTGCGGTTTTGCCGATTACCGCACCAAATGGGTTGATTATCTTGACGGCATCGCCATCGATTGCTCTGATTATTCCCGGGATTTGATTAATTCCTTCACCGGCTACTGGAATTATCTTGCGGTTGCAACAGCATGCAAAACAAACCTGTTCGACGATATTCAGCAAGGCTTATCCTCTTCTGACGAGCTCATAAAGATCCGAAGATATGACCACGGAGTTTTGTCTTCGCTTTTGCAGGTTCTCAAAGACAACGGATTGATTTCAGGCACAGACAAACAACTGACACTAACCGAAAAAGGGACACTTCTTACCGAGAAATCACCCCATAGCCTTAAGCATGCATGCATTCACTGGTCGACCGAACATTTGACAGCCTGGCAGTCTCTAGATTACACATTAATGACTGGTGACACTGCTTTCGAGCATATTTTCGGGCAACCCTTTTTTGACTATATATCCAAGAGACCCGAAAAGCTCAATGACTACCATAAGGCCATGCTTGAGTATGCTGAGAGAGATTACAAAGACATATGTAACACCGTTGACTTTTCCGTATTCGATTCTATAATGGATGTTGGAGGAGGATATGGGGCAGCCATTTCCGTTATTAGGCATAATTACCCCGCTCCCAAGTGTTATCTATTCGACCTCCCAGAGGTGGTCGACAACATAAAGATTCCCGGGATTAAAACCATCGGAGGTAATTTCTTTGATAGCATCCCGGCAGTAGCAAATGTAATATTGCTTTGCCGCGTGCTGCACGATTGGGCAGACGAAAAAGCATCAGACATTCTTAGAAACTGCCACGCAGCTCTACCGGATGGCGGGACTCTATTTGTTATTGAGAATTGTTCGGATTTGATTGATGACAATTTGGCCCTTCTCTCGCTCAATATGGCCGCGGTTTGCCGCAGTTTTGAGCGAACCAGCATTCAATACAGGGATTTGGCTGAGAAAGAAGGTTTTTCCTTTGTTGATACGACCAAACTAAACGCATTGCAAACAGTCCTAAAGTTCAAGAAGATATGAAGAGCTACAAGTCTATGCTCAAATTTCACCCTCCCGGCCTAGCAGCCGTGGAAGATGAAACCGGCTGGTACCATATCGACACCGCTTATAA
>CACYCC010000004.1 GCA_902772805.1 uncultured Lachnospiraceae bacterium
CAGATATTTGTATATGCCGTTATGGCAGCGGTGCTGTGGCTTACAAGAAAGAACGTTACATCACTTAAACCTTATTTACCGGGTATTTCGATATTCGGAAGTTTTCTTTTCAGCATTATCTGGGAAGCAAAGACGCGCTATATCATGCCGGCTTTTGTGATGATCATCGTCTGCGCTGCGATCGCCCTGCCGCTTCTTCAGAATATGGCAAAAGAAAAAGAACCGGCCCTCTTTAATGATTTCTTCAAGTTATCGGATGAGGGAGTCAAGGGAGAGTATAAAGGCATAGATCTTTTCAAGTGGATAATAGCACTCTGGGTAGTGGCGGTTCATGTAATGCCGCATGTTGACACGGAAAATGTCATTTTATACAGGGCCGTTGATACGATCTCTCTCTCCGCCGTTCCGTTTTTCTTTGTTGCATCGGGATTTTTGCTGGCGGAGCGGTTAAAAAATGCTTCCGGATACGAAGAGAAGGCGGCGATAATCAAAAAACAGCTTTTCCGCCTGCTTAAGATGTATCTTATATGGACGGCTGTGTATATTCCTCTGGGGATCTACAACGATATAACGCATCATATTCCTATAAAGACCGTGATACTTACTTTCCTTCAAAGATTTGTTTTTGTGGGAGAGCAGTACAATTCGTGGATGATGTGGTATCTTTTGTCGGCGGTTTACGCGCTTTTGTTTGTGTTACTTTTGTTAAAACTTAACGTAAAAGAAAACACATGGATGCTGTGGGGCGTATTTATCTATCTTTTTGCATGTTTTCTTGACTATATCGCGACGGGAAGTCTTGCGGGAACAAGGATGGATGCGGTCATTTCACCCATCCTCAGATATACGGTACTTAACGGAAGAGTGCTGAGAGGCTTATTCATGCTGCCGCTTGGCATGTATTTAAGTAAGTTTAAAGACCGTATGCCGGTGGGAATACTGCTTTTTGTCGCGGGATCATTGATCGGTCTTACCGATCTTTTCGATCCGCTTGCCATAGTTATGACCGGTGTCGGTATTTTCATGATCGCAAGAGCTTTAAAACTTCCGAATATCGGAATTTGGAAAGCATTTCGTAAAATGAGCACGGTCATATATTTCATACACATGTATGTATGGTCAATAACGTGCATCATACTTCATATCGAACTGACTCGCGGAGTTGTGATGTATGTTATTACCGCTGTTATTTCTTCATTAATCGCATTGATGTATACTGTAGTATTATGGTTGATTGCGGGGGCTCGGAAAAAAAGTGAAGTTTAAGATGATCAAAGAAAACAAAGACACATTAAAACGCATTTCGGTAGTAGCGGCATGCGTGCTTGTAAATGTTTTATTATCTTTTGTCGCTTACAAGCTTAAACTTCCCATGTATCTCGATACGGCGGGAACTATTTTTGCTGCTGTAGTGGGAGGTTTTGTACCGGGTGTCACGGTGGGGGTTCTTACAAATCTCTTCAGCAATATCATCAATTCCGGGACCGTATATTATGTTCTTATAAGTGTTCTGATCGCAATGATCACCACTTATCTTAAAAGACGCGGGTATTTTGACCACGTAAGACGAATTGTCTTGTATATTATTGCCATTTCCCTCATGTCGGCGATACTTGGCACCTGTTTTCAATGGATCCTTACGGAAGGATCCAGATTCTCGGATGTTGCCGCACTCGCCGAAGAAATGAATTCAAATACCGGGCTGGGACTCTTTTTCTGTACCATGCTGATCGAGATCGGACTCAATTTCGTTGACAAAGGTTTGATGACGATATTGGCTTTGGTGGTTTACAGACTGGTATCCGATAAGTTTAAAGAGTTTATGCTGATGGGCTCCTGGAAGCAGAAGCCCCTCTCTCCTCAAGAGATCAAAGAATTCAGAAAGAAAACGGGTTCATACGGAAAGTCTTTAAGGATCCGGATAACCGTTATGCTTACCCTGGCCGCGCTCGGTATTGCCACAATAATGGGCTGGATAAGCGTAAGTCTTTATTATCAGGCCAGCAAAGCCGACTATACGCGAAATGCCACGAATGCGGCGCGGTTTGCGTCTCAGGTGGTCGATCCCGATAAAGTGGATGAATATCTTGAAAACGGTCACGAAGAGGAAGGCTTTGATGAAACACTCGATCTTCTTTACAGAGTTCGTGAATCGTATACAGGTATCAAATATGTTTATGTATTAAAAGTTGAGCGGGACGGATGCCATTTCATATTCGACCTCGATGCCGAAGATGAACCCGGATACGAACCCGGAGAGGTAGTCCCGTTTGAGGAAGCTTTCGATCCTTATCTTTCCGATCTTTTTGCGGGCAGAGAGGTTTCGGGAATAGCGGTCGATTCAAACTGGGGATATGTTTCCACCACATACTGGCCGGTTAAGAACGCACAGGGAAGAACCGTATGTTATGCCTGTGCCGACGCTGAATTATCCGCCCTGTCCGATTATGTTAAAAACTATCTTGTAAAAGTATTGCTGGTATTCTCGGGATTTTTTGTAATGATCCTGGGTATAGGCATATGGATATCGGGACAGTTTCTTATCAATCCCATCAACAGTATGGCGGGATGTGCCGATGACTTTATGAAGGGCGGCGAAGAAAATGCGGCTCTTGATGCGAAAGTCAAAAAGCTGGAGTCTCTTAGGATAAATACCAACGATGAAGTCGAGAAACTTTATCAGTCACTTTGTAAGATGGCTTCGGGCACCGTCGAACAGATGAAGGATATTCGTCATTATGCGGATGCTACCGCGCAGATGCAGAACGGTCTTATCATTACCATGGCTGATATGGTAGAAAATCGTGATTCCGATACGGGCGCCCATATTCAGAAAACGGCCGAATACGTGCGTATAATACTGGAAGGCCTTAAAAAGAACGGTTATTATCCGGATAAACTGACGCCCAAGTATATATCCGATGTTATAATGTCGGCTCCTCTTCATGATGTAGGTAAGATCAATATTCCCGATGCGGTACTCAATAAACCCGGCAAACTTACGGATGAAGAGTTTAAGATCATGAAGACGCACACAACGGCCGGTAAAAAGATAATGGAACGGGCCATCAGTACGGTTCAGGGAGAAAACTACTTAAAGGAAGCCCGCAACATGGCGGCATATCACCATGAGAGATGGGACGGCAAAGGTTATCCCGAAGGACTCCGCGGTGAAGTGATCCCGCTTTCGGCTCGCGTCATGTCAGTGGCGGATGTGTTTGATGCACTTACCTCGCCGCGTATTTATAAACCTGCTTTTCCCATGGAGAAGGCCATAGATATCATCAAGGAAGGGGCGGGAGCTCAGTTCGATCCGAAATGCGTTGAAGTATTCCTTGATTCCATATCGGAAGTCAAACTTGTACACAAAAAGTATCACAATGTCTAAGGAGATACCGTACGAATGAGAAAGTATAAGGGGATATCAGTAAAAACAGCTGCAGTTGTCTTTGCAGCTGCAATGATCTTTAATACAGGCACACTTTTTACCGTCGCGGGACATGAAGCACGTATAAACGGTACCGGCGGAGGCTATGCCGTTACGGGACAGCTCGAAGAAGTGGGATATTCGACCGTAATGTATGACGCGGATAACGGACTTCCGACTTCCGATGCAAACTGCGTTTATTCCGCCAGCGACGGCCGGATATGGATAGGCGGATACAGCGGTATTTTCAGATATAACGGTGAAACCTTTGAAAGGCTTGAATCTACGACCACAGGACTTTCCAGCGGTCGTATGATCTACGAAGACAGATCGTACAACATGTGGGTGGCAACCAACGATAACGGAGTTGTTGTAATAAAGCCCGACGGCAGTACGGTCCATATCACATATAAAGAAGGCCTCCCTTCATCATCGGCGAGAGGTTTCGGTCAGGCTGCCGACGGTTCGGTCTGGGTCGGGACTACCAACGGCGTTGCATATTTCGACGAATCTTTCGCGGTTCATACTGTCGATGAACCGCTTCTTAACAACGAATATATTTTAAGACTTTCTTCCGACGCCATGGGCAAGATATACGGAAATACACGAAACGGAGCTGCATTTGTACTGCTGGACGGAACCGTTGTTTCGTATGTTGACGGCGAAGAACTTGGTATCGGAAAGATCACGACGATCTTTGCGGATCCCTATAATATCGGATACTACTTCGTGGGATGCGGCAGTGACAGACTCTATTACGGCCCTTTAAGTACAAATATAAGGGATTATCGTGTGATCCCGGTCGAACCGCTTACCGAAGTAACGTGGATCGCATCGGCATGCGGAAGAATATGGGTAAATTCCAACTCCGCGGCAGGATATCTTGATAAGTTCAATAATTTCCACATCATGAGCAAGATTCCCCTGAATAATTCGATCGAGATGATGACGCCGGATTATCAGGGAAATCTTTGGTATACGTCTTCAAGACAGGGCGTCATGAAGGTCGTAAGCACCAATTTTATCAATCTCGCCATAGGTACGGAACTTGACGGAATGGTAGTCAATTCAACCTGTGAACGGGACGGAATGTTGTATATAGGTACAGATCACGGCTTAAAGATAATGGACCGTGAGCATAATCTTATTTACAACGGACTTACATCAAATATCGGCGATACAAGAGTAAGATGCATAACGCTCGACTCTTCCGGTAATCTTTGGATATGTACTTACAAAGGAAACCAGGGGGTTGTACGTTACGATAAATATAACAGGATAACGAATTTTAATGAGGCTAACGGACTTATAAGCAATGAAGTAAGATGTGCGTCTTTAGCATCGGACGGTTCGATCATTGTAGGTACAAACGGCGGCATTTCTGTTATAAAAGACGGAAAAATAGTTAAAAACGTCGGTGAAGAAAACGGATTTACCAATACCGTTATATTGACGGTAGCCGAAGGCCCGGACGGTACGATATATGCGGGAACCGACGGTGACGGAATATATACAGTCAAGGACAATATCGTTAAAAAGATCGGTCGCGCCGACGGGCTTACAAGTGATGTTATTTTAAGAGTAACGTGGGATGATACACATAAACTTATGTGGGTGATCACATCAAACTCCATACAGTATATTGATAACGGCTCGGTCGTTAATGTGGATACTTTCCCGTATAACAACAATTTCGATCTGAAATTCGATGCAAACAACAATATATGGGTTCTGTCGTCATATGGTCTTTACTGCGTTAACTGTGACGATATGATCAACAACAATATAACCGATTATAAGTTGTACAATACATCAAACGGTCTTTCGGGAGTACCTACCGCCAATGCTTTCAGTGCACTTGATAAAGACGGAAATCTTTACATAGCCGAGGGAGCGGGTGTATGTAAAGTCAATATAGACAATTTCTTTGAGCAGTTTTCCGAGATACGTCTCGGTATCGGATCGGTAACATTAAACGGTGAGAAGGTACTCCCCGATGATTCGGGTGTTTATACTATTCCCGCAGAGGACGGACGTATTCAGATCAGTGCTTCGGTACTTGATTATACGATGTCAAATCCCACGATCCACATGTTCCTGGAAGGACACAAGGATCTCGGTATCACAGCTACGCAGAATAAGCTTACCGCTCTTGAATATACACATCTTAAGTACGGTAATTACGATCTGCATATCCAGGTCATCGATCCCGTAAACGGTGAGGTATATCAGGATGAGATATTTGAAATAGTCAAAAAGCCGAGATTTATGGAACTGATGGCTATGCGTATCGTACTGGCCGGCGTGGGCGCCATGATAATCGGTCTTATCGTATGGCGCATCATGAGCGGAACCATCATACGAAAACAGTATGCCGAGATAAGACTTGCCAAGGAAGAGGCGGAACGCGCCAATTCGGCCAAATCAAGATTTTTGGCAAATATGTCTCATGAGATCAGAACGCCCATCAATACCATCATGGGTATGGATGAGATGATCTTGAGAGAAGAACCGACCGATGTTCCCAAAGAATATTTTATGTCGGTCATAAACTATGCACTTGATATACGTAAAGCATCCGAGTCGCTTCTCGACCTTATCAACGATCTTCTCGATATATCAAAGATAGAGTCCGGCAAGATGCATCTGGTGGAACAGGAGTACGATTCCGCCGAACTCATCAGATCCGTTGTATCGATGATCAGGGGAAGGAGTACCGAAAAAGGACTTTCCTTTGACGTGGAAGTGGATGAAAATCTGCCGATGCGCATGTACGGAGATGCAGGAAAAATCAAGCAGATACTTTTAAATCTTCTTACAAATGCGGTTAAATACACCGATGTCGGAGGATTTAAGTTAAATATCGGTGTTCTTGAAACGGGAGAAAAGGAAGTTACTGTCAAGTATTCCGTTAAAGATACCGGAATAGGCGTAAAGCCCGAAGATATCGACAAGCTGTTTGCCGCATACGAAAGGCTTGATGAAGAAAAGAACAGTGCGATCCAGGGTACGGGACTCGGACTTGACATATCAAGGCGTTTTGCCGAGCTTATGGGAGGAACGCTTACATGTGAGAGTGTATACGGCGAAGGCTCCGAATTTATACTGACCTGTGTGCAAAAACCTGTGGGAACCGAGAAGATCGGAGAATTTGTCGAAACAGAGGAAGATATGGCAAGGGGTCCCTATGTTCCGCAGTTTATAGCTCCCGATGCGGAAGTATTGGTAGTCGATGACAATCCCATGAACTTAAGTGTTATAAAGGGACTGTTAAAAGCAACCAAGATGTTTGTTACGACGGCTGACAGCGGTGCGGACTGTCTTGAAAAGCTTAAATACGGAAACTTTAACGTAGTACTGCTCGACCATATGATGCCGGGTATGGACGGTATCGAAACAATGGCCAAGATCCGTGAAAAATATCCGGATCTTCCCGTATATGCACTTACAGCCAATGCCGCGGCGGGCGGAGATGATTTCTACATTTCAAAGGGCTTTAACGGATATCTGTCAAAACCGATCGACAGTATAGCTCTTGAAAAGGCGATCATGAGACATCTTCCCGATGAGATCATGATGAAACCCGCAGCAGAAGACGCTGTTAACGAAGTAGAGAAACTTCCCGAAGAGCACGCATGGCTTTATGAGGTCGATGGCATAGACGTGGAACAGGGTATAAGACATTCCGGCGGAGTTGATTCTTTTATTACCGCAATCGGCTTGTTTTATGATACACTTGAAAAGAACATAAAGGTGCTTGATGATGCTCTTAGACAGGACGACATCAAGATGTATACCATCAAAGTTCACGCACTTAAAAGTTCTGCCAGGATAATAGGTGCCGAGAAACTGTCCGTACTTGCAGAAAAGCTTGAAAGTGCGGGAGATATCGGAGACGTCAAGTACATTGATGAATATAATCCCGCGTTGTTTGAAGAATATAGGTCGTTTAAAGAAAAACTTGCAAAGATACATAAAGATACCGATGACGGTGTAAAACCCGCAATACCCGCGGAAGAGCTTGAAAGCGGTATCAAGGCCTTAAAAGAGCTTATAAACGCAATGGATTACGAGGGAGTCGAACTCGTATTGCAACAGTTAAGGGAATATGAACTTCCGGGAGAGGAAGCGGAAAAACTGTTAAAGCTCGACGAAAATCTTAAGACATTTAACTGGGACGGAATGGAAGAAGTAATGGGTTTAAAGTAAAGGAGATCGTGCCATGACCGCTAACCGCATATTGCTGGTGGGTGAAAAAGAGACTTTTTTGATCAAAGTTCTTTCCAAAAAGATATCGGATGCGAATATCGGCGTAACATTTGCCGAATGGGATGTGGATGTCATCAATTCCAACTGGGAAGGAACAACTCTGGTAACAATGTATCTTGATAACGGCGTAAGACCACCCAGCAAGATATTAAGATTTTTACAGGACCGTATGCTTGAAGAAGGTACCATGATGATCCTTGTGGGTGAGAATGATGACGTAAATTACGTCAAGGACAATTTCCCCAAGGAACTGATATACAAGGTATTTTTAAGACCCATGGACAATAACGAGTACATTAACACCGTTAAGGACATGTTCATGAAGGTCGCAACGGGTGAATTCAGAAAGTCCATTCTTGTGGTGGATGACGACCCTAACTATCTTTCACTTGTAAGGGAGTGGCTCAAGGATACATATAAAGTTTCAATGGTAAATTCGGGTATGCAGGCCATAAAGTGGCTTGCCAAGAATAAAGCCGATCTCATATTGCTTGACCATGAAATGCCCGTTACAACCGGGCCTCAGGTGCTTGAAATGTTAAGGGCCGACGAAGATACCAAGAAAATACCCGTAATCTTCTTAACGGGCAAGAGTGACAAGGAAAGTGTTATGGCCGTTGTGGCGTTAAAACCGGAAGGGTATTTCTTAAAAACGATAGAAAGAAAAGAACTTCTGGAGAAACTTGATATCTTTTTCAAGACTCGTAAATAACGATCTTACAGGAAATGATAATAAGCATTTAAAATGGGAATCCCGAGGGATTCCCATTTTAAGTAAGCGAACTCATCTGTGCTTCAAGCATCCTGCTGAATTCCTGTTTTTCTTTCCCCTTTTCGCGACGATCGGACTGATTTTTATCATCCCTGGATCTTTCTTTTACGGTGGCGGGGGACAATACATATAAAACTACCCTGTTATTATCGGAAAAAACGCTACGCATACTCTATCCCTCCGTGAATCAAGTAATCAGTGACTGATGCAATCCATTGCTACATATTGTTTCCTATTCTATATATCGGATACAATATGTAGTATCTTAACCCCTTTTTTAAACTTTTTTCGGAGTCCGTAATTACATTTCAAAAATCGCAATACTCTGCCATTTCATAAAGCCATAGTACCCTGCCGGGATGTTATATTTCACCCGGGTGTGTTAAAATATGTTTGTGCCCGCGATCGCGGGAAAATAATCTTTTTATGGAGGGAAATATGCAGAAAGTATATGATTTTTTAAAGGAATGCGGAACATATTATCTGGCAACCGTTGACGGCGACAAGGCGAGAGTAAGACCTTTCGGCACGATTGATATGTTTGAAGGCCGTCTTTATATCGAGACAGGCAAAAAGAAAGATGTTTCAAAACAGCTTGCGATCAATCCGAATGCCGAGATCTGCTGCTTTAAGGACGGTGTATGGTTAAGAGTTGCGGGAAAACTTATCAATGATGACCGAAGAGAAGCCAAAAAGCATATGCTTGACGCATATCCGAACTTAAGGGGCATGTATTCTGAAGATGATGACAATACCCAGGTATTGTATTTTGAAGATGCGACCGCTACGTTTTATTCGTTCGGCGGCGAACCCGAAGTTATAAAATTCTGATAACGATCGTGTCATAAATGATTTCTGTGTTGACCGAAGGTAATACGGATCATGAAAAAGTCTGAAGCATCAAAGAGATGTTTCGGACTTTTTTTATAAACACCGCAAATTAAGCGCAAGGCATAAAAATTTTTTGAAAAGGCCGATAAACACGCGGTTTCTAACTGATTGTTAATAGAAAAATGATACATTTACTTTGGTTTTTTTAAACAATACAGGGAGTTATCAAACAAAACGAAAGGTAGAATGTACTATGGAAAAAGAAAACAAAAAGTCAAGTTTGAACATGTTTATCATGTTGATACTGTTTGCAATGGTGCCTATGATCGTATCGATCATTGCACTTACCGTCTTCACATCAAGATCGCTCACCACAAGTCTTGAAGATCAGACAAAAGAAACACTGCTCGTTGCAGCATATGACTTGAAGATTTACTATGAAAACGAGCTTACACATCCCGAAGTTCTGGTAGATGATTTTGTTGCATATGACACAACATATGTCGATCATCTTGCCAAAGACGGAGTTGAACTCACGCTCTTTAAGGGAGACACCCGTTTCGTAACTTCAATTATAGGCGGAGACGGAAAACGTATTGAGGGAACGAAAGCAAGCGAAGGAGTTATCGCTGCAGTTCTCGGAAAAGGAAATGATTTTTATTCCAACGACGTTGTGATCAACGGAAAAGATTATTACGTATATTACAGACCTATCAAAGCGGCCGACGGTTCAGTGGTAGGTATGGCATTCGCGGGAAAGACCTGTGATGATGTTAAGACCTCGATCAACAGACTCGTTACATCCAATATTCTGATAGCCATTGGATTTATAGCAATATTTGTAGTGATCGCACTTTGGATCGGCAAGAAAGTCTCAACACCTCTTCGTAACGTATCGAAGACTATCGATGAGATCGCAACCGGTAACCTTCTTGAGAAGGATGCTCTTTCGAGCAGCTTAAAGGAATCACAGCAGCTTATTTCCGCATCATCGCAGTTACAGAGTAAGTTAAAAGATGTTGTTGCGGATATCGCAAGGACAGCGGATACACTTAATTCGGAAGCGCAGAATATTTCACAGAACTCCAATGAGTCCAACAGTGAGATATCAGGTATCGCAAGCTCTATGGAAGACCTTTCAAAGGGTGCCACAACGCTTGCCGAAAGCGTACAGGATATAGCCGAAGAGATCGTTAAGATCGGCAGCAATATCGGTGAGATAACCACTTCCATTGACAGCCTTTCCGCTTCAAGTACCACGATGAGTGAAGTGAGCAGCGTTGCCAAGGCCAACATAGACAAAGTCGGCGCAAGTTCACTCAATTCGGTTGAGATGGTCGAGACCATCAACAAGCAGATCGCTCTTACCGATGATGCCATTTCACGTATCGATGCAGCGGTTGAAATGATCAGCTCCATCGCAGGACAGACAAACCTCCTTGCACTTAATGCATCTATTGAGGCAGCACGTGCAGGTGAAGCAGGTCGTGGATTTGCGGTTGTAGCAGGCGAAATAAACAACCTTTCATCACAGTCCAACGATTCCGCTCAGGAGATCGCGAATATCGTAAGCGAGATCAAAGAACAGTCACGTAAGACGGTTGAACTTGCGGATAAGGTTAACAAGTCCATCATTGAAGAGAGAGAGATCATCAGCGAGACTCAGGACAGATTTAACAAGCTCAACGAAGAGATCGACAACTCAAGCCGCAACGTTGAAGACATTACCAAGATGGTAAGAGGTCTTGATGCAGCCAAGGACAGGATCAGTTCCGCTGCAGAAGACTTGAGCGCTATCTCCGAAGAAAACGCAGCTTCCAACGAGGAAGTTACCGCAAGACTTTCAAGTGTTACCGGTCTTGTTGAGAATGTTGCACAATCCGGTGGAGAGATCAAGGAAATCTCCGACGAACTTACGGAAGTTATCAGATTCTTCAATATTTAAAACCTTTCGTTGTAATATTAAAGACGGATGTCCCGCAATGTGCGGGGCATCCGTCTTTTTGGTTTACCGGTTTGCAAAACATTTGATGTTTAAGCAACTGTTTATTGGATAATATAGCTTTCGACGGGACCTAAATACGATTCGCGGTGACCGAGAGCTTTGCACCTTAACACGATCCTTTCAAGGATGAGATTTTGCGACAACTGGAAATATCGTATTGAGTTAAGACCCTTTTTACCTTCAATGTCGACTTTGATGCATTTTGCATTCCTGCGGTTATCGTTAGCCCATTGAGGACTGTTGAATATCGGTCTTGTCTTGTCAAGAACGGTATCAACGGTCACTATATCACCTCCGTTTACGCTGATGCCAAAGATCTGGCTGTTTGAGTCGTTGACGGGAAGGGAAGGAGCAAATATGAATTCCGCTTCATATTCCTCGGCATCCCCGGTAACAAATCTGTATTCGACAAAAGGTACATTTCCCATTCCCAGAGACATAGGATCGAGTGTATTTGGATATAGTTTAAGTCCGCTTTCGTGGCGCCCGTAAGGAGCCAGCAATTCGTAATGAGCCTTATCGGATTTTGATATTCCGTAAAAATGACGGGCTTCCATGGCTATTTCGCCCTCGGTCTCCAGAAAAGCTCCTCGCAGCTGCTCAACTCTCTTTAATATACCTACGGGGAACGTAAGCTTTACGAAATTACCCTCGTCATCCCTTATCGTGATCGTTCCTTCATAAACGCCGGGGTCGATCAGTATGTCCCTGTCAAGGGTGATGGAGACACTATCGGTTTTTGATGTGGTGTTTCCCGTGATCGAAGGTTTTAACCAGTTTACATCGCTTTCCACGGTATAGGTTATGGGATCGACGCTTCCGCAGGATACTTCCAGGGTCACCGAGTTGACATCGGGACGCATGAAATCAAAGAGTTTAAGTTCGCGTCTTGTATACTCGCGGCCGTCCATATAAAACATTTCATCACTCTTTGACACCAGCATACGTTTTTTATAAGCGGGATAGATGTAAAGTCTTCCGGGGAGTCTGTTGTTCGAATCATTCCAGAATCTGAATCCGAAATGCTCGCCCATGGCCTGCCCGTAAAACTTGCCGTTTGAGAGCGCATGGAAATCGTCTATAAGCTTCTTGTCGGCTTTAACACCTTCATCGATCTCTTCGCACCAGTCATTGGCTGTATTTCTGTTCTGATCGGCATAGAATCTGTTCCATTCGGCAGCTATCCAGGTTCTGTGAAGGTTTGCCGTTCCGTATACGGGATAATATACAAGCTCGTAAAATGCTGTTCTGATCGCGGGAGGACAGTCTCTTAAAAGGTCGTCACACATCTTAAGAACATCCTTGCAGGCCGAATAAAGCGCCCGTGCTTCCCTGTAATGAACGGGATGATAAACGGTCTCATTCATGATCTCATGTTTACAACGTTCATTTATCAGGCCATACCTGTGGATAACCGCTTCGATACGGGCAAGATTTCCGGCATCAAAGTATCCGCCAAAGTTTACATTAACCCAGTTTTTAATAAATTCGGTCGTATTGTTGGGATTTGAAGTTCCGTAATTATCTATATCCCACGCCATCTTCATGATATAGGAGATCTCCAGCTCCTGGGAAACGATATCGCCCACATTGACGACCCAAATATCACGCACTCCGAAATCATAAGCGGTTGAAAGCTGGTCCCATATCCTGGGAAGA
>CACYCC010000005.1 GCA_902772805.1 uncultured Lachnospiraceae bacterium
AAAATATGGTCGTTCAGGACTTATCTTCATTGCACGCCGGGTGTAATTAAGATATAATAAAATGTGCGACTGTTTGGCCTGTAATGCAGGTATTTAAATAATAATAGGAGCGAATGTTTTATGAAAAAGATCGATTTTGACTGGAAAGAGTATATTGCACTCAGCAGGCAGGTTGCCGCAGAGGGAATGGTGCTTTTGAAAAATGACAATGCCACGCTTCCCGCCAAAAAGGGCGAGAGTGTTGCACTGTTCGGACGTACACAGTTTGACTATATAAGGTGCGGCACGGGTTCGGGCGGACTCGTTAACGTTCCGTATGTCGTAAACTATTATGACGGCCTTAAGGCATGCAAGGATATTTCGGTTTACGAACCTTTGTCTGATATATACAGAAAGTGGATCGAGCAAAATCCCTTTGACAAGGGACACGGCTGGGCCACCGAGCCTACAAGCCAGGTTGAGATGCCCGTAACCGACGAGATCGTCAGTGATGCGCGCAAAAATGCGGAGCTTGCACTTGTTTTCATATCAAGACTTGCGGGCGAGGACAAAGACTGCAAGGCCGAAAAAGGCGATTATTATTTAACGGACGGCGAAGTCGATCTTATTAAGAAGGTTACCGCAAGGTTTGAAAGAACCGCGGTTTTGATAGACAGCGGCGATATCATAGATATGAGCTGGGTTAAAGAGATCGGTCCCTCTGCCGTTATGTATATATGGCAGGGCGGATGCGAAGGCGGTAATGCCCTTGCCGATGTTATAAGCGGAAGAGTAAATCCTTCGGGTAAACTTGCGGAGACTATCGCAGCAGACATAAAGGATTACCCTTCACATGCCAATTTCGGAGATCCCACACGCAATTTCTACCAAGAAGACGTATACGTGGGATACAGATATTTTGAGACATTCGCTCCGGATAAAGTGTTATATCCCTTCGGTTACGGTCTTTCATACACGACGTTTTCCATAGATGCTTCTTTTTCAATGGATAATGCACCTTTCATCACCGCGACCGTTACCAATACGGGAAGCGTATCGGGCCGTGAGACCGTTATGGTATTTATGCAATCTCCCCAGGGAATGCTCGGAAAACCTTTAAGAACTCTGGTGGGATTTAATAAGACCAAGCTTTTAAAGCCCGGCGAGAGCGAAACGCTTACCGTCAACTGGACCGAGCGCGAGATGGCTTCGTACGACGATACCGGCGCGACCGGCTTTAAGAACTCTTTTGTAATGGAGGGCGGTGAATACATTTTCTACACCGGCGCCAATGTAAGAGATATAAACTACACGGGTTCTTTTAACTTATCGGAAACGACCGAGATCGAAAAGACATCACCCGCGCTTTATCCCATCAGGGAATTTGAAAGAATGGTTCCCGACTATCAAAATGACGGATTCGTGCCCAAATATGCGCCCGTTCCGGTACGCGAAGTATCGACGGAAGAGCGTATACTTAAGATGCGCGATGACATAGAAGATATCCCTTATACGGGTGACAAAGGCATAAAGCTTAAAGATGTCAAGGAAGGCCGTGCCGAAATGAAAGATTTTATCGCCCAGCTCTCCGATGAAGAACTCATCGTTATGAGCAGAGGCGAGGGAATGAGTTCAAGACGTGTCGTTCCCGGAACATGTGCCGCATACGGCGGAGTTCTCGATTCCCTTCAGAATTACGGTATTCCGGCAGCCGCCTGTACCGACGGCCCCAACGGCTTAAGAATAGACAGCGGTATGATGGCGTTTCAGGTTGCCAACGGTTCATGTATGGCGGCAACATTCGATCCCGAATTGCTGATAAAGCTTTTCACATGTCTCGGAAAAGAACTCTTACGCGATAAGATCGACTGTATACTCGGCCCGGGCATGAACATCAAAAGGTATCCTTTAAACGGCAGAAACTTTGAATATTTCAGCGAGGATCCGCTTGTGACCGGACGCATTGCGGCAGCAGAACTCACCGGTATGGGCAAGTACAACACCACCGGATGCATCAAGCACTTTGCGTGCAACAACCAGGAGACCAACAGATACGGCAGCGATGCCGTGGTTTCCGCAAGAGCCTTAAGAGAGATATACTTAAGGGGTTACGAGATCGCGATAAAAGAAGGTCATGCGACTCATATCATGACTACCTACGGAGTACTTAACGGATGGCACACCGCGGGAAGCTTTGAACTTAATACCATGGTACTGAGAAACGACTGGGGATTTAAGGGCGTTTCAATGACAGACTGGTGGGCAGTTGTGGGATCCGAAGAAGATCCGGAACCCAATATCAGAAAGACCGGATATATGGTACGCGCCCAGAACGACCTTTACATGGTAACCAACAGTTCCGAGGAAAATGCCAACAACGACGATGCCCGCGAGGCGCTTGAAAAGGGTCTGATCTTAAGAAAAGAACTTGCCCGTAACGCCGAAAACATCGTTTATACCGTTATGAATACGCCGGCATACGACCGTTTATGCGGCGAAGAGTTTGAATTTAACGATATCGACAGACCTTCGGAGAACGTTGTCATGGCCGATGTTGTGTTCGAGCATGTTGTCAGGGAAGGCGAAGGTTTCGATGCCGGACTTTTAAAGACCGGTCGCGGGAATGTCAACATGATCACACTCAGGTTCCCCGAGAAGGGCGATTACCGCATGCATTTTGAGATCGCTGCGGAGGGAAGCGAGCTTTCCCAGATGGCAGTTTCTTTTGCGGTCAACAATACGGTCATGAAGGTCATCACCAAAAACGGAACCGAACGTGAATTTGTGCCCGAAGACGTTTTGCTGGGACACGGTTATTCAACGGAAAGATTTTTGAAGATCGCCTTTACGCAGGAAGGTCTTAAGATCAGAAATATCGTATTTAAGAAAGACACACAAAATACTTATCAATAGAGGTTTTTGATGAGAGCACCCTTTTTCAACCTGAATGCTTTTTACAAATACAAAAAGGAAATAGATAAAAAGAACATCAGCGGGCTTTGGGCAAGTGTGACTCTCTTTCTGACGGTCATTTTTGTCGATCTTATAATGCGTCTTATACTGGGACCGGAAAGCGTAAGACTTGAATTCTTTGTGTATGCGGCGGTCTGTCTCGGACTTACGTTTTTGTGGGTATTTACCCGCGACAGACATCCCAAGGCACAGGACTGGTTCCTGATCATTGAGTATATTTTTTCTTTTACCTTTGCCTGCCATTGTCAGCTCATTTATAAGGATTACAGACCGTTTCCGATCTATGTGATCATTGCGATCATGATCGCCTGCCTTGTCCTTATGAATCCTTTTTTCCTTATCCTTGGACAGGTTGAAGGTGCCATAGCGTATACGATATGCTATTACATTTCTTTTGGCGGAAAAGTTGAGCCGCTCGGCCTTGTGATCATCGCGGCGGGATTTGGCATAGCCGTGCTGGCGGGCCTGCTGCTTTGGTATGTGCGTATCGAGAATATCGCTTTTACCAATGAGATCAACTATATAGCCACCGGCTCGGACGACAGATTTGCAGACGGCAGCAAAGCGTTCTGGGAAGGCGGTATCAAATACGGACTTCTCAAAGAAGACGATGTTTCCAAGCGTAAGACTTTTACGATAGTTTTTAACTACACCAAAAACAAACTGGACAGCGTACGCGAAAACAACATCTTCGATCTTAAACCTTTAATGGACTGGGATGAAATGGGCCGCAGGATCTTAAGGTATGCGGGCGATCCCAAAACATACAGATCTTTTGAACAGTTCCTTAAGCTTGACAAAGAGAAACTCGACAGTATTTCCAATGCGGGCAAAAGAACACTTACTGGTAATTTCAATATCCGCGGCGGGGACAGGATGTGGCTTTCCTTTGAACTGTCGTTAAGGCCGCATCCGATCTCCGGTGAGATAATGTGCACTCTCATTATCGAGGATGTTACTGAAGACCATATCCTGACCGCGATCTTAAGCAAACTTATCGCACATGATTACGATATGGTGATGTGCGTTGAAAGAGGCAAGTATAACAGCCTTATCTTCAGGGTGCGCGATGACAATGAAGTAAAGGGAACGCTGGCAGGCGATTACGAGACCGAGATGGTCACATACATAACCGAGCGCGTTGCGGATTATGACAGAGAACGGGCCCTTAAGTCCTGCCACTTGAAAAACGTATTTGAAGAATTAAAGAGCAGAGACACATACGAATTCGTGGTTGACGAGCATATAATCGGAGAAGATGAGATGCGTAAGAAGCATTTCATGTTCTCTTATCTTGATGTTAACAAGAGATTCCTGATCGTTCTTGAGCAGGATGTAACGGATCTTGTCCGCAAGGATACCGAAGCACGCAAAAAACTCGAAGTTGCTCTTTCGGAAGCCAATGCGGCCAATAACATCAAGACCGAATTCTTATCGCGCATAAGTCACGAGATGCGTACTCCCATGAATGCCATAATGGGACTGGCTTCTTTGATGGAAGATGAGATAGGAAATCCCGATCGTCTTGAAAATTATATCGCCAAGATGAAGGCATCCAGCGATTTTCTTTTGCAGCTTATAAACGATATGCTTGATATGGCCGGAATAGAAGAAGGTCACATCAACATTCTGGAAAACGATTTTACTTACAAGGAACTCATCAATACCGTCAATACGCTCATTGAGCCTTTATGTATTCAAAAGAACCTTACATATACTTGCATTTCCGAGATCGCGGACAATACGGTCATCAAAAGCGATAAGTTAAGAGTTACGCAGATATTCATGAACCTTTTGGGAAATGCCGTTAAATACACCAATCCCGGCGGAAGAGTCGAATTCAATGCTTATAACGTCGGCGAGCGAGACGGCCGGGCATATTACAGGTTTGTTATAAAGGATAACGGTATCGGTATGAGCGAAGGCTTTTTGGAGCATATGTTTGAGCCTTTCACACAGGAACTTGAGAACAATCGCGAGAGCTTAAACGGTACCGGGCTCGGTCTTTCCGTTACAAAGGGTATTGTTGATGCCCTGGGCGGAACGATAAGCGTTACCAGCAAAAAAGATGTGGGAACCACATTTGTGGTAGATCTTAACTTTGTGGCCGCAGTACCCCGTGATGTCGAAAAAGCCGAAGTTGTAGAGCTTGATATGGATGAACTTAAGGGGCGAAAGATCCTTGTTGCCGAAGACAACGAGATAAACCGTGAGATCGCCGTTGCCATTTTGGGACGCAAGGATATAATTGCGGAAACCGCCTCAAACGGTGCCGAAGCGGTGGAAAAATTTATAGCTTCACGTGAAGATGAGTATGACGTCATACTTATGGATATCAGAATGCCCAAGATGAACGGTCTTGAAGCTACCAGAAAGATAAGGGGACTTAACAGGCGTGACGCCCAGAGAGTGCCCATCATAGCCATGACCGCAAACGCTTTTTCCGATGATATAAGCCTTTCGGCCCATTCGGGAATGAATGCGCATCTGTCTAAACCCATCAATCCGGATCTTTTGTACGAAACGATCTTAAAGGAATTGCATCGGGCAAAAACATCTTAAAAATTTCATTGACTTTAAAAATTGTTTGTTGTACAATGGACGATGCACTATTGTGGTGTGCTATGTTTTTTTGCGGCTTTTTTTACCCATAAAAACCCGCGCCAAATCATAAGAACGGGGTGAATGTCAATGGAAAAAAACAGAATACGTCCTATTGCCGCCGGCAAGAATTCACGTATGAGCTATTCAAGACAGAGAGAAGTTTTGGAAATGCCCAACCTCATCGAGGTTCAGAAGGATTCCTACCAGTGGTTTCTTAAGGAAGGACTCAAAGAGGCATTTGACGACATTTCTCCTATCGAAGACTTCAGCGGTCATTTAAGCCTTGAATTCGTAAGTTACGAATTGTGCGAAGATGATATCAAGTATTCGATCGAGAAGTGCAAGGAAAGAGATGCGACTTACGCAGCTCCCCTCAAAGTAAAGGTCCGTCTTCACAATCTGGAGACCGGCGATGTGTTTGAACATGATATCTTCATGGGAGACCTTCCGCTCATGACCGCTACGGGCACATTTGTTATCAACGGTGCCGAGCGTGTTATCGTCAGCCAGATGGTCCGTTCACCCGGTATCTACTATAATATAGAGCACGATAAGATCGGTAAGGAACTGTTTTTGTCAACAGTCATTCCCAACCGTGGAGCATGGCTTGAATATGAGACCGATTCAAACGATGTTTTCTATGTACGTGTCGATCGTACCAGAAAGGTTCCGATCACCGTACTCGTTCGTGCACTCGGACTCGGAACAAATGCCGAGATCAGAGAACTCTTCGGCGATGAACCCAAGATCGAAGCAAGTATTGCCAAGGATCCTTCCATTAACGAGAAGAACCCCGAAGGCAGTGCGGACTCCGGTCTTATAGAGTTATACAAAAAGATCAGACCCGGTGAGCCTTTAAGCGTAGAAAACGCCGAAAGTCTTATAAGAGGTATGTTCTTTGACCCCAGAAGATATGATCTGGCCAAGGTTGGTCGTTATAAATTCAACAAAAAGCTTTCTTTCAGAAACAGGATCGCAGGCCATGTAATGGCTGAGGATGTTGTCAATCCCCAGACCGGCGAAGTAATGCTTGCCAAGGGCGAAAAGGCAACCAGAGAGATCGCCGACAAGATCCAGGATGCGGCTGTTCCTTATGTATATGTACAGACCGAAGAAAAGGTTGTTAAAGTTCTTTCCAACCTTATGGTCGATATCGCTTCTTTTGTAAAGATCGACAAGGAAGCCCTCGGTATCAAAGAGAGGGTTTATTACCCCGTGCTCATGTCGATCCTCGGCGAGTACAAGAAAAAGGCCGATATCGAAGAAGCTGTTCGCAAGAACATCCACGAACTCATTCCCAAGCATATCACCAAGGAAGACATTTTTGCTTCCATTAACTATAACATCCATCTTGAATACGGCATCGGTAACGACGATGATATCGATCACCTCGGAAACCGTCGTATCCGTGCAGTCGGAGAGCTGTTACAGAACCAGTACCGTATCGGTCTTTCAAGACTTGAAAGAGTTGTACGTGAACGTATGACGACACATGATTCCGATGAGGTTACTCCTCAGGCTCTTATCAACATCAAGCCCGTTCAGGCTGCTGTCAAAGAGTTCTTCGGATCATCACAGCTGTCACAGTTCATGGATCAGAATAACCC
>CACYCC010000006.1 GCA_902772805.1 uncultured Lachnospiraceae bacterium
ATATCCCCAGTTTTTCGGATTGGCGTGAAGTGAGTGGGGCGAGTTGCGAGAGCGGCAATACGGAAGTAAGGACCTGCTCGGTTTGCGGATACACCGAAAGCCGTTCAACAAAACCGGCTTTGGGACATAACTGGGAATACCGTGAGGATCTTTCAGATCCGGGTAATGCCAGGGAATACTATGAATGCACGAGGTGTCACGCAGAAAAGCCTTACCCGTGATAACAACTTTTAAACATTTTAAAACATCGAAGCGGTAACATTTATGTATGATACGCTTTCACTGTTAAGTGTTTCGGGGGTAAACGTACCTCTGCGGAGTTCATTTTCCATAATTGAGTCAAGCGTATAATCAAGCATTCTGATAAGCTTTGCGGCGCCGTCCGTTTCGGTGATCTTTGAAAGATCTGTCTTTTCGTAAACGGCTTTTAAGGAATTGTCAAATTCTTCAATACGCTCTTTGGCGGCATCCACGGCTTCGCCGACCGTTTCCTTTTTGCAGGAATTGATGAAATATAACAGGAAAGGATATGTCTTAAGGGTCATCATCTTGGCATTTTCCACCATGGTGCGCACCTTAAAATAATCTTTTTCCGATGAGTCAACCGCACCGGTCAGTTCAAGAGCAAAATACTTGGAACCATAGTCTGCAAGGAAAGTATATACGCCGATCTTACTTTCAAAATAGTGAAAAAGAAGACCCTTAGAAATATGAGCTTCCTTGACGATCTCGTCGGTACTGGCATGAGAATAGCCGTTAAGGGCAAATATCTTTAAGGCCGCATTGATCATACGGTCCTGTTTTTCCTTTTTCAGATCAAAAAACTTTGCATTCATATAAAGATCCCCTGTCCTCAATTGACCCGGTCGGGTGCAGGATTAAATAAAAATTGACCGCACGGGTCGGATTCCATAATAGCACAGCAACCAAAACGAGCGCAATAGGATATTCATTTTTATTTTACAGTTTTTTTATTTGATTCTTAATTGAAATGGGTTATAATTACACTACACACGTAAGGTCGTGAATACCCGTTGGCAGGTAAGCCTGCAAAAAGGAGTGAATTATGGCAAAATTTGGAAGATCTTTATTGACACTTACTCTTCTCGGAGCCGCAGCAGCGGGCGCTTACTACTATCTTAAGAAAAAAGACGGTGAAGTTCCTGCAGATATGGACGATGATGAGGACTTTGACAACTTCGATGCCGACGTTGAAGACGGCGCAGGCGCTAAGAAGCGTTCTTACGTAAATATCAACTTCAATACGGTTGAGGAAAAAGCAAAAGTTGCCGCAGAGAAGGCAGCTGATGTAGCAGGCAAGGCAGCAGAATCCATCGGCGCATTCATCAACAAAGCCGAAGGCAAGGTTGAAGAATTCTTTGACGATCGCAAAAATGCAGCCAACGATGCAATGGCAGAAGCCAATGATGCCGTAGCTGAAGCAGGCGAAGCTGTTGAGAAAGCCGAAGAGGCTGTTAAGGAAGCTGTAGAGGATGCAGTAACCGAATAATATCCGATCGGTAAACCGAATACGTAAAAAATCAGGACCGTTGAAACAATGGTCCTTTTTATTATTTCTTCATGGTATAAGGCGGATCCTGGGGGTAACTGCCGCGAAGCTTCTGCATGCCCCTTCCGACCGCATCGCGCGAATTTTTCCAGTCGGCGTCTTTGTTCTGATATTCAAACTTCTCGATGAGCCATGAAATGTCTTCATAGACCCTTTCCATATTTGTTTTCATGAGATCGAAAAGCTTGGGATAGTATTCGGCTTTTTCTTTGTCGCTTAAATGTATTTCACCGTATTCGCACAGATCTCCGAAATGGTGAAGACAAAATCCTTTGCCGCTTAACACTTTCTGTCTGAATTCGTCATCCTCCTTGAAAAGGTAAAAGAAAGTGTCCATATAGCGGTCATAGGTTTTGTTAAATTCATTGCATATATAACATGACTTGTCGCGCTCACGCGTCCATGCTGCAACCGGGTTTTTGGTCTGATTGCTGCCGACAAGTTTTTCTTTTAAGCTTACTTTCGCAGGACTGTATTTCTTGAAACAATCCTCCATTTCGGCGATGACTTTGCGGTAATGGGTCTTTAAGATCCAGGCGTTTCCCAAAGTGTTCCCGTAGTTGTACATCTTGGTGATATGTTCTCTGCAAAAGCCCGCACGGTCTGTCATGTCACGCGTATCCGATTCCATATAGGAGGATGCCGAACCCAGCACATAATCCATAAGATCGTGTTCAATGTTTCTTTCTATATAGCAAAAAGGGCACTCATCGGCGGCGTTGACCGCATCGTTGAGCGGTATGGTGTATAATTTTTCTTTCATATCAGGATCCTGTATTTAGATATTTTTTATTGTCAGTTCTTCCAGATGAGTTCACGCCAGTCTTCGATCTGTTTTTCTGTCATGAAACCGATGGAAGTGCCAAGAAATCCGATCTTATACGATGCAAAAAGAAGGGCATTTCTGATCGAGTAAACGGGATCGGATGTCTTGTTGTAATAGTGCAAAAAGCATGAGAACAATGCATTTCCGGCACCGACCGTATTCACGATCTCGTTGGTCTTGACGGGTTTATATTGCACATATGTACCAAGGTCTTTTGAATACATCAAAAGTCCCTGTGCGCCCTGGCCGAGGATCAGTATTTCGGGCTGATATTTCTCGGCGATATATTTGGCAAACTGATAAGGGTCTTCGTCAAGATAGTCGTCGCTTAAGTAGAGTATGTTGGCCGATTCTAGATATTCTTCATTGTAGCGCTCGGTCGAATATTTGAAATTCCTGATATTAACGGCGATCTTTTTACCGGCTTCGAGTGATGCCTTAAGCATGGGACGGCAGAAATTCGTGTTGGCGAGTATTACCATATCAGAGCCGGAGAGTGCGTTCTTGAACAGCCCAAGATCGTATTTGCATTCCCTTAAGTTTTTGATATCTTCAAATATCTGTTGCTTTCGCTCGGAATCATACAAGATGACCGCCGCGGGAGTCGCATCTGTTTTGCATAAAACATAATTGGTATGCAGGGTAACTTCCGTAGCTGCGGGATTTATGATCTCAGGCTTATCGTTTTTGCCGATCATGGCGCAAAAAGCAACTTGATCGCCGAGCCATGTAAGCGCTATCGCTTCATTGTAAGCATCCCCGCCGATACTTGTATGTATGCTGTTGAATATATCGGTGACAGGCTGATACTTTACCGGTACTTTGTCAACCTTGACTATGGTTTCCTGCTGCACTATACCTGCTACAACAAATTTACTCATATTGCCCCCTTCTGCCTGAACCGTCAGGCGTCGCCGATTTCCCAAACGACCGATAGTGTCCTGCTATTGACCACATCGATTAACTATATCATACCATTATTTACGGTTTAATAACAATATATATTTAAACATGTGAAAATACGTACTTTAGCGGATATCCGTGAGGTGATATAATTAAAAAGTACTGATAGTACGGAAAGGAGAAAGTATGTTTCAATTTTGGGGTGACGGTTCGGAACTGTCAAAGAGTCTTGTTGAGAGCATAAAGGTGCGCAGCACCGAAAACTTCAACTGGACATTTATCTTTATTCTTGCGGTTGTTTTTTATGTGTACTGGAGTGAGGCTCACAAGAAAAACTACGATGTGATCGTGGCGGGATTTGCACTTTACGGTGTTCACTGGCTTTATGAGATCGCAAACGCGATAATCGGCCATGTCACGGGATATCCGCTCTGGTCGGTAAGTAACGAGTCTACGACGTTTATTCTTTTGATCGGAGTATGCTGGGAACTGTCGATGATGTTCTCGCTTGCGGGGATCATTTCTTTCAAAATGCTGCCGGAGGACCGCAATAAACGGTATTTTACCAAGGGCGGAAAGAAAGGGATCAGCTGCAAACTCGTCGGTGCGATCGAAATGGCCCTGCTGTTTGCTCTTTTTGAGTCATTCCTGGCAGGTACTTCCAATCATTCGTTTATATGGGTTTATAAATGGTGGGGCGTTATTCCCGTGTTTATAACAACGTATGTGCCGTTCTTTTTGGCAAGTAACTATGTGCCCGATCTTCCGGCACCGAAGAGAATGCGATTCCTGATCTGTGAATGGTCACTTGTAGCACTTCTTTTGATAGTACTTATCCCGCTTGGAATAATCTGAGCATAAAATACAAGCAAAGGCTTAAAGAATTAAATATTCAGACCGATCTGAGCCGGGCAATCTCTTCTTTGTAGGGTGCATGTGCATCCTTGGGATCGTCCGGATTTTTGATGTACGGAGTTTCGAGACACTTCACGATATCATCAAGACGCGGGTGATGTACGACATATTTGAGTGCATCAAGTCCTATGGTGCCTGCACCGATATTGGCGTGACGGTCTTTATGGGCGCCGAGGGGATTCATGCTGTCGTTTATATGAGCGCATGCGATCCTTCCCTTGCCAAGTTTTTCGTCTATCTCATCAAGTATTGCATCAAAGCCGTTTACCACATCATATCCCGCGTCGTTTAAATGGCATGTGTCGATGCATATCTTAAGGCGGGTATTGTCTTTTACCCCGTCGATGATATCTTTTAATTCATCGATGGATCTTCCAAGTTCGGAACCTTTTCCGGCCATTGTTTCAAGTGCGATATATACATGATCCGTATTTGCGATGACTTCATCAAGGCCTTCTATGATCTTGGCTATACCGGCCTGAGGCTCCGCTCCGACAGCAGAACCGGGGTGAAGTACTATAACATCGCTTCCCATTGCATAGGTACGTTCTATCTCGGTCGTAAGCATTTCTTTTCCGAGTTTAAATATATCGGGGTTAACCGTGTTACCCAGATTTATGAGATAGGGCGCATGTATTATGAACTTATCTATTCCCTCTTTTTTCATAAGTTCTTTGGCTTCCTCTATCCTTAATTCATCAAGAGGTCTTCTCTTGGAATTCTGAGGTGCTCCCGTATACACCATAAATGTATTGGCTCCGTATGAAAGCGCTTCCTTTACGGATCCCAAAAACATCTCTTTTCCGCTCATTCCTACATGTGATCCCAAATATAACATTTCTTCTTCTCCTTACTGTTTTTTCTGCCTTTATTTCACCTTGTTTTTTCAGCCTGTTTTTCCGCTTTTTTCTCCGCCTTTTTTCCCTTACCGAAATTATAGGGTTTTTATGCCCTTAGATTCAAGTGCACATAACAAAAATTATGGTTAAGTCCTTATGTATACGGAAGCACTCCCCACACTATTCTGAAAACAGAAGGAAATGACATTCATTTTCGTAAAAATGACATGCGATTTTTGAAAAATGACACCGACATCTGTGGATAACTCGGTGGAAAGTGTGGATTTTTCTGCCCCAGACCACAGTAATCCACCTGACCTTATCCACATTTTGCATTAAGATTCATTCACAAAAATTTATGGTACTAAACTGGTCATTGTTGTTATGTAATCCCGGTCAATCGTTATGTTGCCCCGACACTGCCGGACCCGTTTCAAACTCATCGCGGCCAAGAGCCGATGTTTACTGCATTGTTTAAATTGTATGACATTTTTGGAAGAGCCCGTTCAACCCTGAACGATCATTTCATGTACCGTTTATGGTCCTTAATGCTACTTAACCGATATTGCACTTTTGAGTCAACGACAATTTTCCGTTTCAGGTCAATACCCTTGTTTTACACGGTCAAATTCCCG
>CACYCC010000007.1 GCA_902772805.1 uncultured Lachnospiraceae bacterium
ATCGAATGAAACAGATCCTCGTCCATAACGCAAAGGGGGCGCTTTTCGTTCTTTTTGCTGGCAGTACAAAAAGCACAGTCCGAATTGCATCTGTTGATGGTCTCAAGGTTTACGATCAGCGGGTGCGGAGGTTCCGGTGTGCTTAGGAAATATTCGATATATTCCTTTTGTTTCTTGTTTCTGGAAGCAAACTGAAGTTTTAAATAGCTGTTGGCGGCAAGGTTCGGAAACCATTTCTGAAGGTTCCATCCAAGCCATCCGCCGAAATTGTGATATCTTACTGACATATAATACCTGCTTTACTTAAAATCCTAAATTTCATTGTAACAATCCGCGGTGTTTCGGTCAAGAAACGGTATCTTTATATATACTCGTTTTGGCGGTGGATCGAGGGCTCCTCGTAGGCATCCATAAAGTCTGCGCCGAGGCGGATCGCTTCATCCGCAAAAGTTACCGCTTTCATCTCGGTAAGAACACCGACTGCCTTTTTAAAATGAAGTCCCGGGATAAAGTTTAATATCTCCATCGGAACGGTAGCGTCAAACTGCGGGCAGTCACTGAAAAGTGTCTTGTAATCAAGTGTGTCCCTGGGATGAGGCTTTATAAATACACGGCCCTCCGGCTCATACATCTTAACTATATCTCTGAAGATCTTTTCGCGGACATCAAGCGTACATAAAGGGTCGGTCAGGATCAGTATCTTGTCTTCGCCTTCGCTTTCTTTTACCAGAGCTTTAAGTGTATCGTAGTCGCGGATAAACGCCCGCATGAGGATCTCTTTATCGGCATCGGTAAGGCGGTCGGTAAGGGATTTGCGGGGAAGTTCGATATAGTTGCTGCACGGATATTTTATGGCGGAAATATCATTGACTTCCATGTCGATACAATACTTCGAGTGGCCGTCCGGCATGACTATCAGGTTAAGCTTACGGCTTAAAAACTCCTTGAAGCCAAAGAACTTTTTGTCCGTTACCCTTGCAAGATCGATGTATTTTAACGTGTTAAGTCCGTCTTCAAGCGCATGATAGCGGATCTTATGTTTGTTAAGATACGTGCCTATGGGATCCTTGTCGCAAAAGACATATATATCCCTGTACTTCTTAAGATCACACGGAATGTCGGATTCAAGTGCCTTGGCAAAAAGGGTTGTTAGGCGGATCCTGTTGATCGTGTTTACAATGATATTTCCGGGCTTTTTGTATCTTGCAAGTTCCGGGAAGCTGTCTTCACGCTTTTCGTCGTACTCAAGCGCTTCCTTGAAAATGCCTGTTGCAACATAGCGTTCCCGGGAGTCGCCGAAATTGTTGGAAAGCTTGGAAAGAACGATCGTGGCATCGCTGGGTTCTGCGCCATCAGCCGATGCCTTGTCCCTTAAGGCAAGTTCCTTTAAAAAACTTATATATGCATGATAAAAAGTGTGACATACGTATATGCGGTCGTTCATGTTGTGTCCTTATTTAAAAACGCAGCGGATATGCATCTCCATGGCGTTTTGCGGATATGCTTTAAAATACCGAAAAACATTGTATCACACTTTCGCTGCGCGGTAATGATGTTCAGGAATTATTAAGAAAGAACTAAAACAGCGCTCCTTGTGAGAAGCGCTGACCGGTCATATCCCGTATTCACGTATATAGTCTGCGAAGAACGGCGGGTTAAGACCTATATATCCTTGCCTTGCCATTATAACTCCCCGCTTTAACAGACGGTCTCTATATACTGAGTAGTTATTTGCTTTTTCCCCCATCAGTTTAAGAAGCTCTTCGCGTTTGTATTCCGGTTTTTCGATAAGTAAAGAAGCAAGAAATCTATCCTCCGGGGTTAATTCTTCCCATATCTTCTCATATGAATATGAAAACAATTCCTGCTTTAGTTCGTCGACTATCTTATCGAGCGAATCGTGTTTCCCGTTTTTGAAATACAATGCTCCGAACTGCTGAAAGGCAAAAGCATATCCCTTGGTGATCGCAGCCATTTTCCTGGCAGTTGCTGTATCAATACCGAGTTTGCTTTTATACATTTCAGCCATTCTAATGGAATTGAGCGGTTTGGTTTCTATAGAGGTGCCTCGTCTGAAAAATGTAAGATTCTTCACATTTCCCAATTCCACGACATTTTCATAAAGACCTGTACATACTATATGTACGGGATAATCCGAAATCAGCCACCCTCCAAATTCAAGCGCAAATACGACCATGTCGGGAGTTTTGGATACCTCATCAATACATATAAGTATCTTTTTATGTTTGCTTTTGGCGACATCCAGCATCTTCCTGATCTCTACGCCAATATCAAAATATTTATCACTTTGTTCCCTGGCGTAACCGATTCCGCCCCCCGTACCCATGATCGAAGCCGAAAGACTGATACTTTTACTCTTTATGCTGTCCTTAATGAATTTCTCACTATATAGATTCGCCGCAAACTGTTCCAGCATATTTCTTGTCGGATTCAGCGTATAAACCAGCCATCCCATATCAGAGAATTCCTTGCTCTTAAGCCTTTCCTGAACACTTGCCAGTATAACCGTCTTACCCGATCCTCTGATTCCTGTAATCTTGTAAACGGATTCTGAAGGTTTTTCATATTTAAAGTTCTCTATGATCTCGATTGGTTCTACGGTTGAAATATAGGTGTTTTCGGGATATTTGCTGAAAGTTGTCGAAAACGGATTCTGCATCGTCATCTCTCCCTTTTATACTTTTTATACTTTTGAAATCGCTTTATACTTTTTATACTTTTGAAATCATTTTATACTTTTTATACTTTTTCGTCAACGAACAATCACTGCTATAGATAGCGTAAACTTATTGTTGGTTGGAAATAAAAAGAGATGTTCTGAGAATACAAT
>CACYCC010000008.1 GCA_902772805.1 uncultured Lachnospiraceae bacterium
ATCGCTTCCCTTAATTCGAGTTCTGCTTCGGTATCCATACCCGCTTCCTCGCAAAGTCCTTTAAAGAAATTCATCTCGCCCACAGAGATCTGGAAATCCTTAAGACCCGAAGCTTCCAGACACTCGATCACGAGATTTATCATCTCCGCGTCCGCCTCGACTCCGGCGTCGTTCATAAGTTCGCAGCCGACCTGTGTGGCTTCTTTTAACTTACCCTGGAGGCTCGAGGAGTTTACAAAGATATTACCCTTATAAGTAAGCCTTATGGGCGCAGTCTCGTTCTCAAAATACTTGGCAACGCACCTTGCTATCGAAGGAGTAAAGTCGGGACGCAAGCAAAGCGTATCCCCGTCCTTATCGATAAACTTATAAAGTTCCTTGCTGGGAGTCGTTCCGATCTCCTTGCTGAATACGTCAAAATACTCAAATGTGGGTGTCTGGATATCTTCATATCCGTAAAGACCGATCACTCCGCGTATCTTATCTTCGATGGCGAGTTTTCTCTTATATTCGTCGCCGTAAATATCTCTTACACCGTCAGGTGTATGTACCAGCTGTTTCATTTATTTTCCTCACATATTCTCTTATTCGCCAAAACCCGGTATTGCGACTTCATATGTCTCGCTTTAGCGCATTAACTTGCTAATTGGTTAACTAATTACCTAATTAGCATATTAGCACATTGAATTTTTGTCAAGCGTTTTTGTCGCTATCCCGCTCGGACAGGTATTTATCGACCATTTCAAGATAAGGAACCATAAATCCGTTTTTGATATCAAAGAAATACTCTTCTTTCATCTCGTCTATAGGAACGCTCTTACGCCCTCCTGCGGCCGCACGGTCCGTAAATACCTTCATATCCTCTATCGGGCAGAAATACAGCCGCTCAAGGCTTTTATAATATATCAAAAAGAACGCGACTCCGCCCTGATCCTTAAAATCGGTCATGAACTTCACCTGGTGATCGTGTATGTTCTGAAGAGAAAATGTCTCTACAGCGCTTTCCTTGGCATCAAAACATATCGGGATACCCTGACATACCCCGATATAGTCTACCGTACTTTTCTGGTCAAAATATGCAAGTGTGATCTGATGTGAGGCATGATCGATCTCAATGGGCGTAATGGGTGTTGGGATCTTTTGCACGAGCGAAAGCCCGTTATCCCGATACATCTCATTTGTCCTGTTGATCATTTCCTCAAATGCGGAACCCCTAAGGCCCCGTGAATTCCAGGTTGGCATATCGTCTCCGTTCAGTCATTTATAAGCTTATCAATAATATCAGGTGTCGTGATCGAAACATCAAGGCCGGACAGTTCCGGAACGTCAGGCATATCAGGAAATACTACTCTCACACAGTAAAGTATCTGGTGCCTTACAGAAAACTTTCCTTTGTATTCCGCGTTTTTGGCGGTATCTCCGTATTTCTCGTCCCCGACTATCGGATGTCCGACTGCTGCAAGATGGGCTCTGATCTGATGCGGTTTTCCGGTAATAAGTTTAACCGACACTTCCGTCATATCTTTATCCGGGTTATATTTAAGCGGAATTATCACCGATTCGGTGTAGGAATCCTTGGCTTTTTTATCGTCAGACAAAGCGTTTTCTTTTTTATCTTCGGAAAAAGAAACCTTATTGGCCCTCTCGTCCTTTTCAAGATAGCCCTTGATCTCAAACCTGTCGGTGACCTCACCGAAGCAAAGGCTTAAATAGTATTTATCGAGAGTCCTGTCTCTTAACATGGCATTAAGAAGATTGGTCCCCTTTACGGTCTTTCCAAAGAGCACGAGCCCGCCTGTATTTCTATCGAGCCTGTTACATACAGAAGGTTTAAACTTTATAAGATCCCCGGTCGTAATGCTTCCTTTTTTCAAAAGATATCCTATGATCCATTCGTTGGCGCTAAGGTCCTTTTCCGAAGCCTTCTGTGTGAGCATTCCGACAGGCTTGTCAAATATCAGGATATCCTCGTTTTCAAATATGATGTCGGGCTCACCGAATCTTGACAAAGCATTAAGATAGATGTCGGTTTCCCCGTTACTTCCTGCGCCCGAAAACATAAGGAAGGTATCATCGCTTATATAAGCTTTTAATACATCGCCTTCTTTTAACACTTCTTTTCCGGTGATCTTTGAATCGTTCAAAACAAAATTTTTGCGCCGCATCATCTTGTAAATAAATGAATCCGGCGCGTTTTTGAATATCCTTTTAAAAAATTTGAATGTACTCTGGCCTGCTTCGGCCTTATTAACACTAAATTCTTTCATGCATCATCAGGTAACGGAACAAGATATCAACAATAAGCTTTGCTTAACAGTTTTCAATCACAAAGCGGTACTTAATATGTTCTCAAGAATAAACGAATAATCCGGATCCTCTCCCGTAAGAGCATTGAGTTCGCGTGCTCTTTCAATGAATTTATCCGTATCTTTAAAAAGCTTAACGGCAATATTTGAACCGCCGCAGTTTGCGAGTATGCCTTTGATATGCTCTTCAAAATCCGAAGCCTCTACCTTGTCGCTTAAAGAAAGTGCTATCAAAGAACCTTTTTTGAGTTTGATCGCAGCGATCGGAAAATTTTTCTTATACGAAGTGTAATAAAGATCGTAATAAGTGATATCGAGATTCTCCGTCTCGATCTTTCTGTAAGTCTCTTCGCTCAAGCATTCACCTGCTTTTATAAAAAGAACGGCTTCGACCGCACTCCTGGCCATCGGAAGGCATCCGAGTACAGCGGCAAATGTCAAAAGATTTTGATTGGAGCCCGTGGCAATATATCCCGCCACATAGAGTATTACGGAAAGAGCCAGCAAAAACAGTGTCTTTGCGATCTCAACCTTTTTCCGATACTTCATGTAACCGAAATCGCCCTTGTATATTTTGGTTTTTTCCGTATTATTTGTTTCGTTACTGCTCATAATCTTCCTTACTGTCCGAATCTGTCTTATTTCTGTTTATGAACTTTTCAAGAGCAAACACTATGGGTTCTTCGGGAACCGTCTGACAGAATGCCTTGAATGCCTTCATGGGGAAAGAGTATACGGATGTGGGTTTTCTGTGATATGTATCCGCAATGGCCTCTTTTACAACATCCCTTTCGTTGGCCATAAAATACTTTTTGATTTCAAAAGAACCGAATGTCATTCCCGCAACATCAAAGAACTCCGTATCAACGGGACCGGGACAAACTGCCGTAACGGAAATATTACGGGGTTTAAGTTCCGCATTCAGACTTTCGGAAAAGCTTAAGACATATGCCTTGGTAGCCGCATATACCGAAAAACCGGGCTGGGGAAGAAATGCGGCCGAAGAAGCAAACTGCATGATCCTTGCGTTATCCGACATATATTTTAAGGCGATACCCGTAACAGCCGTAAGGGCTACACAGTTTAAGTTGACCATATCGATCTGCTTGTCAAGATCGATCTCGGAGAACTTACCCATCGCTCCGAAACCTGCCGCATTTACAAGAAGCTTTATATTTGCGTCAAGAAGTTTGAGTTCCGCATCGAGCTTTTCGTAATTACTCTTATCGTTAAGGTCCATCTCAAGAATATGGCATGAATGCGACAGTTCTCCCGCAAGTTCCGTAAGACGGTCCCTGCGCCTTGCAATAAGCCATATCTCATCGATCTTGTCGGTGTATATCTTGTCAAGCTGCCTTGCGGTCTCTCTGCCCATTCCCGAAGATGCGCCTGTAATAAGAATAATATTAAGTCCCATATATTTCCTCCTTGCGATCCGTTTCCCTGTCCGTTCTGTATATCTGCAATTTATGACTGCCTGCTGATCGATCTGAGAAGTTCGACCTCACCTTCGGTTAAACGTCTGTATTCACCCGGTTTAAGCGATCCGTCAAGTTTAAGTCCGCCTATCGACATTCGTTTAAGGTCAATCACTTTACTTCCTACCGCGATGAGCATTCTTTTTACCTGATGAAATCTGCCTTCGCTGATCGATAATACTATCCTCGCGGTATCCCCGCCCCGGTCGAAATCTCTATCACTTGCAAAAGTATCATCCGGGATTTTTACAAAAGCGGGCTTTGTCGGCATCTTATCGTTGATATCCACACCGTTTTCAAGCGAGTCGATCTGTTCTTCGGTAAGCGGTTTAGGTATACTTACAAGATAATCCTTGAAAATATCCTTTGACGGAGCGGTAAGTGCATGCACAAGCGCACCGTCATTGGTGATGATCATAAGCCCCGTAGTATCTTTATCGAGTCTTCCGACACATGAAAGATCTTTTTTCTTTTCGTCTTTTAAAAGATCGATGCATGTCCTGTCCCTTGAATCGGTATTGGCAGATACAACGCCTGCGGGCTTATTGAGCATGTAATAAACAAACCTCTCATAAACTACCGGCACACCGTCAAATACAACCCGGTCCGAATCCTCGGATAATTTGGCCTCGGGTCTTAGGACTTTAACATCGTTTATAAGTACTTTTCCCGATGATACAGCCTTTTTGGCTTCGCTTCTTGACAGTCCCAGACTGTCGCACAGAAACTTATCTATCCTGATCATATATCCCCCCAATTGACTTTACACCGCATTAAGGACCGAATGCCCACCGCAGCAAAGCCGCATATTCACTGTAACGGAATTTATATGCGGGTAATAAATGAGGCTGCATAAGCAGCCTCGGGTTTAAATAAGATTGGGTCCGTTATCATCACCGAAATCCTGTGATTCAAGACCGAGACTTTCGAAGTCGTCGTCTTCGGCAGGATGAAGTTCAAGCCTGTTGGATTTAACTATGCTGTTGCAACTGTTAAGATCCGCCACTAACTGATTGTAATTGTTAACGGCAAGCTGAGCGGAATGTGTGATTATATTTTCAAGATTTGCCAGCAGATCGTCCGTATACTGCATGGCAGCCGTTTTAACATTGTTGGCCTCGATCGTGGCACTGTCAAGTATATCCTGAGCCTGTCTGGTGGCTGTCGAAACAACTTCGTTGGCCTTGGCATAAGCCTGTGTCATGATCTCATGCTCGTTTACAAGCTGATTGGTCTGAACGGTAGCTTCGTTGATAAGAGCTTCTGCCTTCTGCCTTGCGTCGTTAAGGATCGCATCACGATTTGAGATCATCTTCTGATAGCGCTTGATCTCTTCGGGAGTTGCCTGTTTGAGTTCTCTGATAAGCTCGTCGATCTCCTCCTTGTTGACCACGATCTTGGTGGAGGACAGAGTCATAAATTTACAACCCGCAATATACTCTTCTATTGCATCAATAGCTCTTTCGATATTACTTGTCATTTTAATGTTAATCCTCGCAATACATTATTTTTTATCGTACTTTTCAAGCAGCATATCGGCAACAAAATCCGGTACGAATTCGTGAAGATCTCCTCCGAACTGAGCGATCTGTTTTACCGACGAAGAACTTAAGTACGAATAATCGAGACTTGTATTAAAGTAAACCGTATCCAGCTTATTGTCGGATAACTTGCGGTTTATCTGAGACATCTGAAGCTCGTACTCAAAATCGGTTACGGCGCGTAACCCTCTTACAACCACATATATGCCTTTACTCTTACAATAGTCCGACAAAAGACCGCCGAAACTCTCCACTTTCACGTTGGGGATATTTTCGGTTGCTTTCTTCAATATATTAACACGAACATCTACAGAAAACAACGGAGTTTTTTCCTTGTTATCAAGCACTCCGACGATAATTTCGTCAAATATGTTGGCGGCTCTTTTGATGATATCAAGATGGCCGTATGTCATGGGATCGAATGTTCCCGGATATATCGCTGATTTCATACCACTCCGTTCCGGCACATCATAGTGCCAAATAAAAGAAATATCGGATCAATTACCCGCTTTTGAAACAAAAACATGTTTGTTGGTCTTGTATTCCTTGACTCTTAAAATATCATACCCCAAATCCGGGATATAATCAAAATCAGTTTTTATATCCGCTTCTATTATGATGATCGTATCTTCATCGATATACGGTCTGTCACGTAAAACGGAAAGCAACTGACGCTCGAATCCGCGGTCATAAGGCGGATCGGCAAACACGATGTCCACATGCTTCTCATTTATGTGATAAACGGCGGTCGTAAAATCTTCACACAAAACCGTAGCTTTATCGGTCAGTTTTGTATGATTTAAATTATCCTTTATGATCTCATGGGCCTCTCTTGAATTATCGATAAAATAAGCCTTTTCGGCACCACGGCTTAAACTCTCGATCCCGATCTGTCCGCTTCCGGCAAAGAAATCCGCCACAACGGCTCCCGGAACGTCGCCCTGAAGTATATTAAAAAGCGTTTCCTTGATCCTGTCCGTGGTAGGCCTTGTGTTGAGCCCCTCAGGTGCTTTTAAATTATGGTTTCTTACACTTCCCGCTATGACTCTGGGCATGTTAACTCCTTATCTTTATGCCCTTAGAGTCTCTGTGTCCGGGTTTTACCTTGGCATGGAGATCGAAGGGTTTTCCGTTATATTCTATGATATTGTCGCCTGCGTTTTTGGTGAAATATACTTCCTCGACAACGTCGCCTTTTCCAAGTTTCATACCTCTTACGCCGACCGCGTTCTTTTTCTTTTCGGGTATCTCTTCAAGGCCGAATCTTAAGAACACACCGTCTTTGGTACGAAGAACAATGTTCTTTTCCTCTTCGGGCGTAAATATGGCAACAACACTGTCTCCGGGGTTAAGTTTCGTAGCGGCGACAAGTTTCTTGGAAACTTCAAATTCGCTGCCGTCCACAAATTTAAGCATGGAACCGGCCGTTGCGAAGACAAGTCTCTTGAATTTAAGGTCTTCCTGGGCTGCGACAAAAAGAACGCGCTCATTCTCGGAACTGTAATTCGAGAGGTTATCTATGGGCTGACCTTTGTCCTTGGGCTTAATCAGCGGGAAGTCCTTGACCTTGATGGAATGCATGAGACCAAGATCCGTAAAGATCACGACTCTTGAATCTGTCTTTGTCTTAAATACATATTTATTCTCTGTATCACAGGTCTCTTTGTTACGCTCGTAAGCGGCAACATCGACGGTCTTGGCGTATCCGAAACGGTCCATCAGGAAATAAACATCGATTATCTCTTCGGGCTTTTCTTCGTATACGGCTTCCTCGACATCTTCGATAACGGTCTTTCTGGGAGTATTGAACTCACCTTTTATATTGTCGAGATTTGATGAGATAACTTCGGTCATCGAATCTTTGTTGGAAAGAATATCTTTATATCTTGCGATATTTGCCAGAGTTTCTTCGTTTTCGTTGAGCAGCGCTTCGATCTCAAGACCGATCAACTTGTATAAACGCATATCAAGGATCGCATTGGCCTGCTTTTCGGTAAAGTTAAGCTGTGAGGCCATCATCTTGGATTCCTTGGATTTAAAGTTGATGCCGGTCGTCTTGCCTTCGGTCATGCAAAGACGGGCCATATTGCGGTCTTTGGAACCTCTTAAGATCTCGATTATAAGATCGATAACGTTGACAGCTCTTATGAGACCTTCCTGTATCTCTTTCTTATCGAGTTCTTTTTCAAGAAGTTTGGTGTATTTTCTGGTGCAGATCTCGTACTGGAACTTTGCGCTTTCTTCGATAACACGCTTAAGTGACATCGTCTCGGGTCTGCCGTCGCAGATGGCGAGCATATTGAAGCCGAACGTATCTTCAAGACGCGTCTTTTTATAAAGCATGTTGATGAAATTGTCGGGATCGGCGTCTTTTTTAAGTTCAAAAACGATCCTGATACCTTCCTTGGAAGACTGGTTTGAAATATCAACAAGGTCTGTAGTCTTTTTGGTCTCCGCAAGTGCGGCAACATCGGATAAGAACTTTCTGATGTTATCGCCTATCATCGGATAGGGTATCTCGGTCACGATAACGTTTACCTTGCCGCCCTTGGCTTTCTCGACTTCAACTTTTCCGCGGACTTTGATCTTGCCCGAACCGGATTCGTAGATCTCTTCAAGTTCGGACTTATTGGTGATGATACCGCCGGTAGGGAAATCGGGGCCCTTTATGTACTGCATGAGTTCCGACGTCGTAATGTCGTTGTTGTGAAGATATGCCTTTGTGGCGTCACATACTTCTCCGAGGTTGTGAGGAGGTATGCTGGTAGCCATACCTACCGCGATACCTTCTGAACCGTTTACCAGAAGATTTGAAAAGAGCGCGGGAAGAACAAGCGGCTCTTTAAGTGTTTCATCGAAGTTCGGTCCGAAGTCGACAACGTCTTTATCAAGATCGGCCAAAAGTCCGATCTGAGTGATCTTTTGAAGTCTCGCCTCCGTATAACGCATTGCGGCGGCACCGTCACCTTCGATATTACCGAAGTTACCGTGTCCGTCGACTAGGATCTTACCCTTCTTAAAATCCTGCGTCATTACAACGAGGGAATCATAGATCGAAGAATCGCCGTGAGGATGGTATTTACCCATCGTATCACCCACGATACGTGCGCTTTTCTTGTATTCCCTGTCGTAAAACATTCCGAGTTCATGCATATCGTAAAGGACACGGCGCTGAACAGGCTTAAGACCATCCCTTACATCAGGAAGCGCACGTGCCACGATAACGCTCATGGCATAATCTATGAATGATTTTTTCATGATATCGGAATACTCGGACTGGATTATCCTGTCTTCCGATGTTTCGATAAACTGCTGTTTTTTCATGTTAATGATCCCTGTATCGGTAATGATTTATGATTTTTCTTTGAGCATCGCGGATGGTTTGTCGATCAGATATCGAGTTCCGCATATGTCGCATTGTCGTAGATGAACGTACGGCGCGGAGGAACTTCAAGTCCCATTAAAAGCTCCGTGACCTCGGAAGCACGCTTGGCATCGTCGATCTCGACGCGTCTCATCATTCGGGTGGCCGGATTCATGGTTGTCTCCCAAAGCTGTTCGGCATCCATTTCACCGAGACCTTTGTATCTTTGAAGCTTGAAATTGCCGGTATGAGTCTTGCGGTATTTTTCAAGCGCTTTGTCATCATAAAGATACTCTTCCTCTCCTTTTGCGGGCATTGCCTTGTAAAGAGGAGGCATGGCGATATAAACATGGCCTTCATATATAAGTTCGGGCATAAACCTGAAGAATAACGTAAGCAAGAGGTTGGAGATATGAGCTCCGTCGACATCGGCATCGGCCATTATGATAATCTTGTCATATCTTAATTTCGTTATATCGAAATCATTTCCGAATCCTTCGGAAAAACCGCAGCCAAAGGCATTAATCATCGTCTTAATCTCGGCATTGGCAAGGATTTTATCCATACTTGCTTTTTCAACGTTAAGAATTTTACCTCTAATAGGAAGAATTGCCTGGTATTTTCTGTTTC
>CACYCC010000009.1 GCA_902772805.1 uncultured Lachnospiraceae bacterium
ACTTTCCCGTCAATAAAGTCGATCAGTGAAATGTGGGAGAACTCTCCGGTTCTTCCCGAATAACCGAATCTGAATCGTCCGTTTGGATCGGTGGGCGGAGTGTAAATTATATTATCGGAGGATCCAAGCCCGCCTTTGGATACATAAAGCTTATAGATCGCATAGTCAAAACTGTCATATTCAGAGTCGGAAACAATCACCGAATTCATTGAATATCGCACGAATCCGTCGGGTGCAATGACCGCATTGGTAAATCCGGAACCTGAAACTTCTCTTAGGCCGTCAAAAGGCATTTCAACATCGCTTATGTGTTCGGGATTATAGTATATCCTCCCTTTAGCGTCAGTTTCGGTACTGCCGCGATATACGATATTACCGGCAAATACTATGTCCGAAGAAGAATCGGCGACGCTGTTTATAAGTGCATTGTCGGAACTTTCGTTGACTCTTTCGGTCATAAGAAAATCTATACCTATAACCAATGGTCTGTTATCCGGATCCTTTTCCAAGATATCTATCATTTCGGCGATCTTTTCGCGTGACCAGAGGTTAAAATTCCCATACTCTGACAAAGTTTCCTCGTCTATCCCGATTATCACTATATTTTGAGACGGCGATGAAAGGCGCGAATACAAATGATCCGTAATAAACGCATCAAGCGGATAAAATGAATTAAATATAGTCAAAACAGCCGTCAGTATGGCAATTGCGGTCCAAACCGCGGTATTTATACGCTTATTCATAAAATAAGTCCTTTTTGGCTATTTTATAGAAGTATCGCAAATGACTGAGCCGGAAGTTCGAGCTTTCCTGCGTTAAATGAGGGATCGCCAACGGAAAAGACGATCTTATCCGGCGAACCCGCTTGAGAAATTTGATCCGATTTGCCACGGATGAGTCCGGTTATATCAAGCGTTGCCGGTCTTGTTTCCGGATTGACTGCAATAGTCATTGAGCCTCTCTGATATACAAACGGATGACCCGGTATACCAAGGATCACTTTAAAATCCGCATCTGCCTTGAGGTCTTCATTTGCGTTCTTAAGCTTAAGAAGGGTTTTAACGGTATTGTAAAGAGAATCCGGTCTTGCGGATTCACTCTCAACCGAAGGACCGTTTGCATCGACAGGAAGGTAGAGCATGTCCGGAGATGCATCGGAAAAGCCTTTATTGGGGCCTTCACTCCACTGCATGGGTGTACGGGTGCCCGTACGTGTATATCCGCCTTCCTTGGTAGGCATGTCGGCAATATACTTCATGCCGATCTCATCGCCGTAGTAAATGAAGGGAACTCCCGGCAGGGTCAGAAGCGTTGCATAAGCAAGTTTAAGTTCCGATTCATCAAGGGTATTCGTAGCACGGGGAGTATCGTGATTGCAGGTAATGAAGCTGACATAACCTTTGCCTCGCGATATTTCATATCTGGGCAGAAAATCCTTAAGAAAACGCCCGATGTCTCCGTTCGCGTTCTTTTTAAAGAAACTGTTGTCTCCGCCCGGTGTTTCATAGTCTCTTAAGAGCGTGTTGTATCCGTTTCCGCCGTGATCAAGATAGAAATCCATGTGAAAGCCGGCTGAAGCGATCGCCTGCCATGGATTACTCCACTCCGCTACAAGAGCAGCTTCGGGATAATCGGTATCGAGCATTTTGCGGATTCTTTGCCAGATACTGCAAGTCCCGGTCTTATCTTTGTCATCATCTTTGACCAGAGAATCGGCCATATCTACTCTGAAACCGTCACATCCGCGATCAAGCCAGAAACGCATCACGTCGATCATAGCGTCCTGAGTGGCAATTGCTGCCGGATCTTTGTATGATGTCTGCCACGACTCGGTGGGATTGAAAAATCCATAGTTAAGAGCCGGCTGACATTTAAAGAAATTAAGCATATATGTGCCGTTTCTGTCACATTCTCCGCCTATATAAGGATGTCCCGGGGTACCCTTTATCCAGAAATCCGTCCAAATGTATCGGTCGGAATACTCGTTCTTTTCGGGTTTGCAGCTTTCCCTGAACCACTCGTGCTCCTCGGAAGTATGGCCGGGTACAAGATCGATCAGGACATGAATACCTTTTTGATGAGCGACCCTGAACAACTCATAAAGGTCTTCGTTGGTACCGTATCTTGAAGCAACCTTTTTGTAATCACGTACATCGTATCCCGCATCCTTGAACGGTGAATCGTAACAAGGATTGATCCAGAGCGCATTGCATCCGAGATCCTTTATATAGTCGAGTTTTTCGATGATACCCGGAATATCTCCTATTCCGTCACCGTTTGTATCGTAAAAAGACTGGGGATAGATTTCATAGAAAACAGCATCGATTAACCACTTAGGCATATCACACCTCCCGATCGATCATTGGGTTTTAAAGAAAAGAATAGCGGTACGGATTAACCGAACCGCTATAATTATAACATTTTTAAATACTATTGAATATTAAGATGACGAAGAAA
>CACYCC010000010.1 GCA_902772805.1 uncultured Lachnospiraceae bacterium
AAGTCCGATAAGCTCCTTAAGTTCAAGGTCGATGACGGATTCGGCGAGAGACAGGTGCTTTCAGGCATTGCTAAGTACTATAAGCCTGAAGATCTTATCGGCAAGACACTTGCGATGATCGTAAACCTTGAGCCCAGAAAGATGATGGGACTTGAGAGCAACGGCATGATCCTCTCCGTTAAGTACGGCGACGGCTACCGTGTTGTCGAGTTCGATGATTCCGTTCTGCCGGGTTCAGATATCTCCTAAAGACCGTGAGAGAGCCCGTCTACTACAGCGGAAGCGCCGAGTTCTTTGATACTCACGCGCATATCTACGACAGGAAATACGCAGACTGTAACACCACCGTGGAAGATATCCTGCAAAGATGCAGGGCTTCCGGTGTTACAAGTATGCTTATCCCCGCTGACAGTGAAGAGACATCAAGACTTGCTGTTGATATGGCAGTCAAGTACGACAGTTTTGAAGGCATTACTCTGTATGCTTCCTGCGGTGTCCATCCGCATGAGGCAAAGTCTTACACTGAAGATACTGAAAAGTATTTAAGAGATTGTCTTGAGAACCGTGGAGTGAAGAAGATCAGGGCATTAGGCGAGATAGGTCTTGATTATTACTATGATCTTTCCGAGAGAAGCGTCCAGAGGGCTGTTTTCGAGAAGCAGCTCGAGCTCGCTTATGAATACGATGTCCCGTTCATTCTTCATGAGAGGGATGCCACGGGCGACTGTCTGGATATCCTCAGACGCTTCTACAAAGAGGGGAGACTGAGAAGCCTTCCCGGAGTATGCCACTGCTGTTCATGCTCGTTAGAGGCCTCTCAGGAGCTTATTAAGATGGGTTTCTACATAGGTTTTGACGGACCGCTGACTTTTAAGAACAATAAAAAGACGCCTGAAGTGGCTCTTAATACGCCGTGGGACCGTATCGTGATAGAGACTGACAGTCCTTATCTGACACCCGAACCCAACAGGGGACTCATAAACGAGCCCTGTCATGTGGCGTATGTTTGCGGAAAGCTTGCAGAGATAAAGGGCGTAACTATTGAAGAAGCGGCTCAAATAACCTATGATAACGGCAATAAATTATATGGAGTGAATTAGTATGCAGAAGAAGTCTGATGTTTTTCTGGTAATTATTACGATAATCCTTGTCGGTGTTCTTATCGGAGGATTTATCTACGACAGGAACAGCGCGCTGCTCGCAAGAACAAATTATTTCCCTATCAACGAAGACCAGAATCTTGAGGTCGTGAAGATGGAAAAGGCCGGTTTCCTTTACATGCGTTCAGGATATCAGGCCAAGATCCGCATCAAGAACGGTGCAGCCGATCACTATATCGTTGAGATCGCCCAGACATACGGCGGTCAGGGACGTTTGTTTGACTACGCACAGTACCAGGAATACTCTGCCGACGTTCTTGCAAAGGCAACTCTTAAGCCTAATCCGGCGCAGGATTCATTTGTTTGGGTACTTGGTGTTCCGTTAAGCCCGACAACCACTGAAAACATCGTATATATTATTTCGGTTGAAAATGACGGAGCATATTTATACATGTATTATTCAAGAAAATAAAACTCATTAATGCAAAAAACAGAGCAGCTTCCGGATCAGATCTGAAAGCTGCTCTTTTTATTTGGGTTATCTGTATCTGTTAAGCGTAACCTATATTGAACCAGAAGTTTGCACCGGAATCGGTATAGTAGCCTGTATTGACCGCCAGGTCATCGTCAAATACATAAATGGAGTCTTGAATAGTTTCCTGATCGACTTCTTCAGTAGGTTCGCCGTATATTCCGTTAAGAATATCTACATAGGTTTCATAGTATCTACTATAGATTTCCTCGGTGTCGGACGGCGATGCAAATCCGCCATACTCGATTCCGATATACTCAACGCGGTCCTCATCTTCATAAGCCTGAATGGTTATCTGGGTGAATTTAACGCCTTCTACTATGATGACTACGTTGTAAATGTAATTGGGCTTGCCTTCGTAATTTGTGGTTTCATAAACGTCGTCGTGAAGTTCTATGCCGAAGAAACTTTCAAGCTGTGATTCGGCATAAGAAGCAGATTCTCCTACACAGTCGGTAAACAGGTCGCAGACTTCTTCCAGTGAGCACTCCGGGATCGGTGTCGGAGTAGGTGTAGGAGTGGGTGTTGATGTCGGGGTGGGGGTAGGCTCGGTTGTCTCGGCAGCCGTTTCAACAATCTCTTCAGTCGTGACTGCTGGTTCCTGATCAGTCGGTGTGTTGTTTTTGGCACATGAACATACAGACATGATCAATGTAAGAACAAGAACGACAGATAAAAAACGGACTCTTTTTTGCATAGTTACCTCCATTGACAGATTTTATATAAAGAGTATATCATCAGAAACCGCTTGTTTTCGGGCTGTTTTACTGTTTTTGCATAATGAGTTCAGTAATTCGAAAAATAGTTATTGACATATCTTCGGTATTTGTTTTATAATTCATTCGCGCTTTGAGAAAAGCGTGG
>CACYCC010000011.1 GCA_902772805.1 uncultured Lachnospiraceae bacterium
TGAATATGAGATCGCCGGAGAGTCCGGAACGATTGATATTAATAACGGGTTTACGATCAGATGGTATACCAAACCCAGGCCCTCCGACTTTGTACCGGTCAAAAATGAGTATACGAAATGCTTCGATTATGATAAAATACATAATCGTTTGATGGTAAGGAATGCCAGACCGGGAGATTATCTCACCATCAATTCGGCACTTGATACCCGTAAACTTTCGGATTACTTCATAGATATCAAGATACCGCATTCCTTAAGATCCGAAATACCCCTCATTGCGGACGGAAGCCATATTTACTGGGTGATCGGGCACAGGATCAGTGAATACCCCAAGGTAAGCGACGAAACCAAAACTTTATTATATATAGAAGTAAATGAAAGGATCAAAAATGGACAAACATCATGTTGAAGTTCTTTTATCCGAAGAAGAAGTAAACAACAGGATAAAGGAGATCGGAGCTGAGATCACCAGGGATTATGCCGGAAAGACCGTTCATCTCGTATGCGTGTTAAAGGGCGGAAGTTTCTTTATGTGCGAGCTTGCAAAGCGGATAGACTTAAATGTTTCACTTGACTTTATGTCCGTATCCAGTTACGGTTCCGATACAAAATCAAGCGGGATCGTGCGAATCGTCAAAGACCTTGATGAGCCTCTTGTCGGCAAAGATGTACTGGTAGTCGAGGATATCGTGGATTCCGGACGCACGCTTTCATATCTTCTGGCACTTTTAAAGGACAGACATCCCAACAGCATTAAACTCTGCACACTGCTTGACAAGCCCGACAGGCGTGTTACCGATGTGCATGTTGATTATACCGGATTCCAAATTCCCGATGTTTTTGTGGTGGGATACGGACTGGATTACGATCAAGTATACAGAAACCTTCCGTATATCGGAGAGGTAGTATTCGATCCCGAATAGGAAGGAGACAGTTTTGAACAAGAAAAACCATGGTTACAGGGTTTATTTTGCTTTGATGATAGGGCTTTTGGCTATTGCCATTATGCTTTCTTTGCTGCAAAAGAACAAAACCTACTACACCAAAGATCAGCTTTTTGCCGACATTGACAGCGGGCTTATCGAAAAGATCATAATAGAGCCCAACGCCGACAATAAGACGGGTGCTCTTGAGATCACTTTTAATAACGGATCGGAGATAGAACTCTTCGTGATCGATGTTATTGATATGGAGAGTAAGCTAGATGAGACCGATGCGGTAGTTTATATAGAAGACATACCGCGTGAAAACTGGTTTTTGAGTTATGTGCTTCCGATACTCGTGATACTGATCGTCGGAGTCTTTCTTTTTGTAATGCTGACATCACCCGGAGCGAACGCTTCACAAAGCTCCAAGATGATGAATTTCACCAAGTCCCGTGCCAAAATGTATGCTGCCGGAACGGGCAAGATCACATTAAAAGATGTTGCCGGTCTTACCGAGGAAAAAGATGAACTCGATGAGATCGTTCAGTTCCTTAAAAACCCGGGAAAATTCATAAAAGTCGGTGCCAGGATCCCCAAGGGTGTTATTCTTGTGGGACCTCCCGGAACGGGTAAAACGCTTCTTGCCAAGGCGATCGCCGGCGAAGCGGATGTACCTTTCTTTTCCATTTCGGGTTCGGATTTTGTGGAAATGTTTGTCGGTGTCGGTGCATCGCGTGTAAGAGACCTTTTCCAGGAAGCCAAGAAAAACGCTCCCTGTATCGTTTTCATAGATGAGATCGATGCCGTTGCAAGACGAAGAGGAACCGGTCTTGGCGGCGGACACGACGAACGTGAGCAGACGCTTAACCAGATGCTTGTTGAAATGGACGGATTCGGTGAGAATTCGGGCATTATCGTGCTGGCAGCCACAAACCGTGTGGATATACTCGATCCCGCGATATTAAGACCGGGCAGATTTGACCGCAAGATCGCTATAGGAGTTCCGGATATCGGCGGAAGAGAAGAGATACTTAACATTCATGCCAAGAACAAGCCTCTTGCCGAGGATGTAAACTTAAAGGATATTGCCCAGACAACAGCGGGCTTTACCGGTGCGGATCTTGAAAACCTGTTAAACGAAGCTGCTATAGTGGCGGCCAAAAATGACAGGGAATATCTGGTTCAGGATGATATCAAGAAATCATTTATCAAAGTCGGTATCGGCACCGAGAAAAAGAGCCGCATAATCTCCGATGAGGAAAAGAAAATAACCGCTTATCATGAGGCGGGACATGCGATACTGTTCCATGTTCTTCCCAATGTCGGTCCCGTTTATACGGTTTCGATCATCCCCACGGGACTCGGCGCCGCAGGTTATACAATGCCCCTTCCCGAAAAGGATGAGATGTTTGTCACAAAATCGCATATGCTTGAAGAGATAATGGTTTCTCTCGGCGGCCGTATTGCCGAAGATCTCATTTTCGGTGATATCACGACAGGTGCATCTAGCGACATCAAGAGTGCCACCAAAACTGCCCGCAGAATGGTGACCAAATACGGTATGAGCAAAAATATCGGCGTGATCTGTTACGAAGACGATGACGACGAAGTATTTATCGGCCGTGACCTTGCCCATGCCAAGAATCATTCCGAAGAAGTGGCAAGCGAGATCGACAGGGAAGTAAAGGCAATAGTCGAAGAATGCTATCAAAAAGCCGAGAATATCATCAAAGAACATATGGATGTACTGCATTCCTGCGCAAAACTCCTGCTTGAAAAAGAAAAGATTTCAAGGGATGAGTTCGAAGCGCTGTTCGAATAATTCATTGTGCACTTTTCACAAAAACCAATGGGGATTTTTGTGAAATTTGTGAATCGTGAGCATTTACCCTAAATTAGGCTGATGCTATTATAATAGGCGTAACCCCCCAATACATTATATAGTTTTTTGCTATACCCCATAAGAAGAAATACCTTCTCAAAAGAAAACGACATGCGAATGTCGTTTTTCTTTTTGCCTTTTTTTCATAAAGGTGCTATTTTGTTGTAAAGATCATGAAACGGGGCCTGTTATGAAAAAGACTGCGGCTTTTCTTTCAAAAAGTGCATATGCGATCGCTTTCGTGTTTCTGGCTTTGCTGGTGTACGCATCGGCAAGGTATACATTTTCGTATGATCTTTCAAATCTCCGTATCGATCCGTCCGTATATGAAGTGAAAGATTCGTTGATCAAAAACATTCTGTATTTCGTTGTGATAATCGTTATATTGTATCTAACCAAACAGCTGTTGTTTATCAAGGCATCCGATGAAAAGGTCCGGGAAAAGAGGAGTTTTCTTTTTGCAGTAACAGTGTCATTGGCTGTCTTTATATATCTTGTCTACTGGGTCAGCCAGACCAAAATGGCACCTTATGCGGATCAGAAACGAGTTATAAACTATGCCATGGCTTTTAACGCCGGCGATTATTCGGGCATGGAGGATATATATCTTCGTTCTCTTCCCCATCAGTTCGGACAGATCTTTTTTGTTGAGCCCATTCTTAAAGTATTTAAGAACTACATAGTATTTCAGTACTTAAATGCGATGTTTGTAGGACTTTGCATATTTTTGTCTTCGCGGATCGTAAAGGAAATGAAGCTGGGGGCATCCGCCGGAGTGTATGCTGTAGGTCTTACAACTGTTTTTATTCCGAATTATTACTATGTGTCCCATATTTACGGCGATCTGTTTTCCCTGTTCGCATCGTTTATGATCCTTTATATGCTTCTTAAGTACAAAAACACGGCGAAAATCCGGTTTTTGGTCTTTACGGTCATTTTGGCTTCGGTAATGTATCCCATAAGGAACAACAATATTATATTTTTACTTACGCTGGCCATATTTTTTGTAATCGATTTTTTGAAAAAAAAAAAAAAAAAA
>CACYCC010000012.1 GCA_902772805.1 uncultured Lachnospiraceae bacterium
CTGGTAATTGTCTTCGTCGGCAAGATACTCGGTTTCAAACCGGAGTGTCCTGTATTCGAGACGGCCGAGTGAAAAGTCAAAGTATTCGTCGATCATTCCGGTATAAAGAAGTTTATCCCATGTAATGCCGTCGTACCGGGCTTTTTCTTTAAAAGCTCTGTATTCGCTTCCGAGCATGATGTCTGAGCCTTCAAGCATTTTATCGACCATCGCCGTATATCCTTCGACGGGGATGCCCTGGTAGCGGTCGTTGAAATAGTTGTTGTCGTATTTAAGTCTTACCGGCAGTCTCTTGATGATCGAAGCGGGAAGATCTTTGCAGTCGCGTCCCCACTGTTTTTCGGTATATCCCTTGATGAGCTTGGTGTAGATGTCCGTTCCCACAAGCGAAAGAGCCTGTTCTTCAAGGTTTTTGGGCTCGGTGATATTAAGGTCGGCAACCTGTTCTTTTATCTTTGCCTCAGCTTCGGCGGGAGTCCTGATACCCCACATCTTACTGAAGGTATTCATGTTAAAAGGCAGATTGTAAAGCTCGTCTTTGTATACCGCAACGGGAGAATTCACAAAGTTGTTAAATTCGGCAAATCTGTTTACGTACTCCCAGACCTCCTTGTCCGAGGTATGAAAGATGTGAGCACCGTATTTATGTACGTCGATACCGTTTTCGTTGCGGGTATATATATTTCCGGCGGTGTGTTCCCGCTTATCTATAACAAGGCATTTTAAACCTTTTGAAGTCATTTCATGTGCAAATACCGCGCCGAACAGTCCGGCGCCCACGATGAGACAGTCATAATGTTTCATATTACTCCCATTCCGTGCCGCGATCCTAACATAGTTTTGCTGTCTTTATGCAGAATGCGGCGCATGTTTTGTTTTTTTGTTTTTTCGCCTGTTGCGATGGAAGAGTACAAATACCCATATTCCCAAAAGCGCACCGAGTGAATCGATACCTACATCCCCGGCCGACATATATCTCCCGGGTACGAGATACTGGTGAAGCTCATCGGTGACGGCATATATGAATACTATGGCTTCGGAAAAGATACAGGCAGCCCATTTGTTCTTGACTAAATCAGTCAAAGCAAACATGGTACACCACCCGAACAATGCATATTCTCCGAAGTGCCCGCATTTCCTGATGAACCAGTGGAGCCGGTCGGTATCGATGCCGGAAAAACCGCTTCCGCGGATGGCTTTTACGATCTTTACAACTTCATTGAGTATCCTGCCGCTTGCTGCACCCGATTCGTCACCGGGCATTTGGGAAAAAGCAAATATGACCGCCATCATCACGATCATCGGTATGAATTTTAGTATAACCGTTTTGCGTTTCATACACGGGTATATTATCACACGGGGTGGAAAAAGGCTATTAAATGATGTAAAATAGTCGTCATGAAAAAAGCACTTTTGGCATTTTTGACGGCATTTTCGATATTTATGCTCGTTTTGGGAGTTTTCCTGATATTTACGGGCGGTATATGGATATATTACGGGGATTTTAATGTTCAGCAGATCCCTTTTTATATGCATCTTCACGATCTTGTACGGAGCGGGAATTTCTACTATGACTGGTGTACGGACCTTGGCGGCGGAGTGATCGGCTGCTATTCTTTTTACATTCTCGGAAGTCCGTTTTTCTGGCTTACGATTCCCTTCAGATCCGAAGCCGTTCCGTATCTTATTCCGTGGATAAACGGTCTTAAATACGGAGTTATGGCCATGTCGTCGTATATGTGGTTAAGACGCCATGTAAAGACCGATGCCGGCGCGTTCATGGGCGCGATGCTGTTTACGTTCTCGGGCTTTTCGGGATCGGTCCTCGTGTTCAATCATTTTCACGATTTCGTTGCCTTTTTCCCGTTCTGGCTCATGCTTTTTGAAAACATGATCGAGCGTGGGAAGAGGATTCCTTATATTTTTATGACCGCATTTATGGTCATCATAAACTACTATTTCTTTGTGGGAGCTGCGGTTTTCCTGGTCATTTTCTTTTTCTGCAGATATACGGGCGAACGCGACGGCAGGAGATTTGCGTTTGTAAGAAGACTTCTGCGGGCTCTTTGGTGTTCGGTGCTCGGGGTGCTTTTGTCTGCGTGGTATCTTATCCCCGCAACATACTACACAATGGGAAATTCCAGGCTTTCAAAGACTCTGATCGGATATGACCTCGTTTCATACAACGAGCCTTCCATGCTGCTTGGCATTGTTAAAAATACGGTCATGCTTTCCGACATTTCCGGCTTAAATTCGATGTTTAACAAAGAATACAGCAGAGTGTCCGGCGTGGCGGCGTATCTTCCGCTTGTTTCGGTCTCATGCGTGATCGCATATTTTCTTATATATAAAGGAAGACATGAAATCGGGACTGAATGGCCGAAACGTGTGATGATCGTTTCACTGATCTTTGCGGCCGTGCCGGGGCTTAACGGGATGTTCTCGGCATTTAACAGCGAGTATTACGCAAGATGGTATTATATGCCGATCCTCGTGATGGCACTTATAAGCGCGAGAGTTCTTGAAGAATTCCCTTACGATCCGTCATTTAAGATACCTGTTATGCGGGGGAATATCTTTGTGGCGGGGTGTATTGCGTTTTTTGCCGTGTGTTCCGTTCTTCCCGCACACACCAAAGAAGAAGAACTTACGATACTGGGTGCGTTAAAGTCGCCCGAGCAGCTCATCACTCAGTTCGCTTTTTCCATTGTGATGACAGTCGCGTTCTTTTTGCTGATAACACTTGTGTTTCCGAAGATAGAAAAACTCTGGCCCGCAGTGCTTTCTGTTACGCTCGCGGCGCTTATAACCGCAGCAACTATGATGACAGAAGGCGAGATGCTGGTAGACATGGACCGCAAAGAAGGGTTTATAAGCCAGGGTATCGAGGGGGCCGATAAACTGAAGCTTCCCAAAAGTTCCCAGTGGTCAAGGATTGAGACCGAGCAGGATGTGTTCAATTATCCGATGATCTGGAACATTCCCACCAATACGGCGTTTATCAGTACCGTTCCTCCGTCGATCATGGATTTTTACGAGGGGATCGGCCTTAGCAGAAAAGTTACCTCAAGGCTTGATATTTCGAGAATGGGCACAAGGACTCTGATGAGCCAGAGATATCTTTTAAAAGAAAAAGAAACTGCGATCGAGACCATAGGACATCTTGAAGATGATGCGGATCTTTCGAAGTTTTTGCTCATCAAGGAATCAAACGGTTTTGAAATATACGAAAACAACTATTTCGTACCAATGGGATTTTCGTTTGACGAATATGTTACCGAGGAAGAATTTAACGAAAGCCGCGGAGAGAATGCGGTCATTGACCGGGCACTCATGAAATATCTTGTATTAAGCGAAGAGGATGCCGAAAAGTACGGACGTTACATGCAACACTGCGAAGAAGACAATATACGATCGGTTTCTTATCAGGTTATGGCAACGGAGTGCAGCAAGAGAAGCGATAACGCCTGCACGGAATTTGAACCTAACAAGAGAGGCTTTACGGCCAATGCTCATATGAGATCGGATAATCTTTTGTTTTTCTCGGTGCCGTATGATGACGGATTTACGGCCTTTGTCGACGGTAAAGAGACAAAGATCGTGAAGGCGGATTTCGGATTCTCGGCGGTGTTTGTTGAAGAAGGTGATCATACGGTCGAATTTAAATACGATCCGTTCTTTACTTTATATAAGAAGTTTTTTGACGGATTTTTGAAAAAAGATTGAAAAACAATAAAAAACAGTTGACTGCAAAGAAGGACTCGTGCTATATTTATCGGGCGAAGAGTTCAAAACTCTTTTTTTGTTGCGTTTTTATTTATTTATCAAATCAGTTGTGAAAATTACTCGGAGGTAAGATATATGCGTACCAAGATCACATTGGCATGTACCGAATGCAAGCAGAGAAACTACAATACGACCAAGGAAAAGAAGAATCATCCCGATCGTATGGAAACCATGAAGTACTGCAGATTCTGCAAGCGTCACACCATGCACAAAGAGACCAAATAATCCCGGCATAAGAGGAGAAAACAATGGCTGATTCCAAGAAAGAAAACAAGACCGGATTTTTTAAGACGGTTTCTGCGGAATTCAAGAAGATCGTATGGCCTACAAAAGAGTCTGTTTTAAGACAGTCTGTTGCAGTTACGGTCATCGCTGTGGTTCTCGGCGGACTGATCACCGTATTTGACTTTCTGATCCAGTACGGTGTTAATTTCATTACGCAGTAAGGAGAAAGAGCATGGCAGAAGCTAAGTGGTATGTTGCCCATACCTATTCCGGATATGAAAATAAAGTTAAAGACAGCATCGAGAAGACAATAGCAAACCGTCATCTCGAAGAAGACATACTTGAAGTTCGTGTTCCGCTTACGGATGTTGTGGAAGTTAAAGACGGTGTCAGAAAGACATCTCAGAAAAAACTCTTCCCCGGATATGTTCTTGTAAAGATGGTAATGAACGACGATACCTGGTATGTGGTTCGTAACACCCGTGGAGTTACGGGATTCGTAGGTCCCGGAAGCAAGCCCGTTCCGCTTACCGAAGCGGAGATGAAATCTCTCGGTATCCGTACCGAGAATGTTACGGCAGACTTCAAGGAAGGCGATACGATCGCTGTCGTTGCCGGCGTTTGGAAAGATACCGTCGGTGTTGTTACACGTATGGATTACGGCAAGCAGACCGCAACCATCAATGTCGAACTGTTCGGACGTGAGACTCCCGTTGAGATCAGCTTTGCGGAAGTTCGCGCTATGAACTGATATCAAGATATTTAAGACGAAAGTCTTTAATATATGTTCCTGCTTTACGGTTTATCCGTAGGGCCAAGTGGGAGTACCCCGGCATCCGCCGTTAAGGGTACGCCTTACCACATTTATTTCAGGAGGTGCCGATATGGCAAAGAAAGTAGAAGGATATATCAAGTTACAGATTCCTGCCGGCAAAGCAACACCCGCTCCCCCGGTTGGACCTGCTCTCGGTCAGCACGGTGTAAACATCGTGGAATTCACCAAGCAGTTTAACGCTAAGACCGCTGATATGGGCGATACCATCGTTCCCGTTATCATCACGGTTTATGCAGACAGAAGTTTCAGTTTCGTGACAAAGACTCCCCCTGCGGCAGTTTTGTTAAAGAAGGCTTGCAACATCAAGTCAGGTTCGGGTGTTCCCAACAAGACCAAGGTTGCCAAGGTTACCAAGGCTCAGCTCAAAGAGATCGCAGAGCTTAAGATGAAAGACTTAAATGCAGCCAGCATCGAAGCAGCAATGAGTATGATCGCAGGTACTGCAAGAAGCATGGGTATCACCGTAGAAGACTAACAACAGCACAAGTGGGAGGCAGGTTACTGCCGTTGACTTAACAGTCACGCTTAAGCGTTAACCACATTAGGAGGAATTATATAATGAAACACGGAAAGAAATATGCTGAGGTTGCCAAGCTGGTTGACCGCGCAAAGTATTATGAGGCAGATGAAGCGGTTGCTTTGGTTAAAAAGACCGCAGTTGCCAAGTTTGATGAGACAGTTGAATTACACATTCGTACGGGTTGTGACGGACGTCATGCCGAGCAGCAGATCCGTGGCGCAGTAGTACTTCCCAACGGAACAGGTAAGACCGTAAGAGTACTCGTATTCGCCAAGGGACCCAAGGCTGACGAAGCTCAGGCAGCAGGCGCTGATTTCGTAGGAGCAGAGGAACTTATTCCCAGGATCCAGAACGAAGGATGGCTTGATTTTGACGTAGTTGTTGCTACTCCCGATATGATGGGTGTTGTAGGTCGTCTCGGTAAAGTACTCGGACCTAAGGGCCTCATGCCCAACCCCAAGGCAGGTACCGTTACGATGGATGTTACCAAGGCCATCAACGATATCAAAGCCGGTAAGATCGAGTATCGTCTCGACAAGTCAAACATCATCCATGTTCCCGTAGGAAAAGCTTCTTTCTCGGAAGATCAGCTTTCAGAGAACTTCGGAGCTATCATGGATGCCATTGTTAAGGCTAAACCTTCAGCACTTAAAGGACAGTATATCAAATCTCTTACAATGTCCACCACAATGGGCCCCGGTATCCGCATGTCGGTTGCCCGTTACTAAAAAGAAAAGGTTTGTCCGCGGTTGCGGAAGGACCGGATATATTTGTGATTGACATGTCAGTGATGATGTGTTAATTTATACAAGGCCGAAGACAGCAGGTGACGGATAACCGTCGTAAGAACAAGCGCCCGCCGAGGAACCAGTGAGTATTTATTGTATTTACTATCCCTCTGTCATAGGCAGAGGGATTTTTTGTACCGTATAAATCTCCTGTTCGGCATTATTCTATAAGGAGGTAATAAAATGGCTAAAGTTGAATTGAAAGCTCCCATAGTTGCTGAAATCGCTGAAAACATCAAGGATGCCGACTCAATCGTAGTTGTCGACTACAGAGGACTTACAGTTGAGCAGGATACCAGACTTCGTCGTAATCTTCGTGAAGCCGGTGTAACCTACAAGGTATACAAGAACACTTTCATCAATTTCGCTATTAAGGGAACCGAGTTTGAAGGCATTTCCGAATATCTCGAAGGCCCTACCGCCATTGCCATCAGCAAAGATGATGCAACGGCACCCGCAAGAGTCATCGCTAAATTCGCCAAGGAAGCGCCCATTCTCGAGATCAAGGGCGGTGTCGTAGAAGGAACGGTTTACGATGCCAAGGGAATTGCTCAGATAGCAGCAATCCCTTCAAGAGACGAGCTTATCTCCAAGTTACTTGGAAGCTTACAGTCTCCTATCACGAATTTTGCTCGTGTTATGAACCAGCTTGCTGAAAAAGGCGGTGCAGGCGCATGTGAAGCACCCGCCAAGGAAGAGGCTCCCGCCGAGGAAGCTCCTGCAGAAGCACCCGTAGAGGAAGCTAAGGCAGAAGAGGCTCCCGCAGCAGAAGCACCTGCAGCAGAAGAGGCTCCCGCTGAGGAAGCTAAGGCTGAAGAAGCACCTGCAGAAGAAAAAGCAGAATAATCAACAATAATTAACGGAGGACAATAAAATGGCTAAATTAACAGCTCAGGAACTCATTGATGCTATCAAAGAGTTATCAGTTTTGGAATTAAACGATCTTGTAAAAGCTTGCGAGGAAGAGTTCGGTGTATCCGCAGCAGCAGGCGTTGTAGTTGCAGCCGCAGCAGGTGATGCTGCACCCGCAGAAGAGAAGACCGAGTTCGATGTAGAACTTACCGAGATCGGACCTAACAAGGTTCAGATCATCAAGATCGCTCGTGAAGCTACCGGTCTTGGACTTAAGGAAGCAAAG
>CACYCC010000013.1 GCA_902772805.1 uncultured Lachnospiraceae bacterium
ACTTACTTACAACAAATACGTCAACAATTTCCGTTTTTCGTCACTTTACGCGCACGAGAGCTGCCATCATATGGGCTATTTTAAAGAACACGAGGCCAATTTCCTGGCTTATATCGCATGTAAAGAAAGCGACGATCCCATACTTCGATATACCGCGTATTACTATGTGTTGCGATATGTTGACGACGCATATCATCTGGCATGCCTAAACGACGGTAACGAGGAGATCTATTTAAAGGCTGTAAAAGAACATCCCGTACTTTCGCAGGTCAAAACAGATTATGACAATGCCGTAAGTGAAGCGGAAGAACGCTTCGACCGTGATGAACATCCGCTTGAGGATTATGCCGACGAAGTTGAAAAGATAGGAGATGCCGGCTGGAATACACAGGCCGACATACTTGGAGGATATAACTACGACGGTGTTGTGGACCTGTTGTTACAGTACTACGACGGGAAACTTTACTGATCGGCTTTTTCGATTATCACGTCTTCAAGCGCGAAGGGCAGTATATCGGCAGGGTTTGATGCCGGGTTTATCCATTCGTCTATCTTATCGGCCGGGAGTATGACAGGCATACGGTCGTGGATCTGCGATAACTTTACGGTCGGTTCTTTGGTAAGTACCACAAAAACAGGATATCCGTTTTCGATACGGTACAGGCCGCACAGCCATGTGACCGTATAACCTGCGGGCTGGATGGCAAATTTGTCTCCGGTCTTTTCTTTACCGTCGGGACTTTTGAAATGCTGCCATTCGAAATAGTAGGACGCGGGTATTATGCATCGCTGATATTGCCAGGAATCCTTAAAAGTCTGCTTTACTGCGGCAGTTTCTATGCGGGCATTGAATAAAGTCCGCTTACCCTCTTTGTTAAGATATCCCCATTGCATCGGATATATCGTTCTCACCCCTTTGGAATTGGGCGCGATGACGGGGACTATATCCGTCGGGCGTACCTCGCCGTCGGTCACGATCGGTCTTGCATGAGTATCAAGAAACTTTTTGGCAAGAAGCGAGCGAGATACGGAATCTATGATATCTTTAAGTTCCGGAAGATCTTTTTCAAGTGCATATCTGGTACACATACGTAAACTCCTATGGCGGTTCCTCGGGCGGGACCGTATCGTTCGAAAAAGTGTCGGTAATCTCTGCCTTGGCTCTCTCAAGTTCATCCCCAAACCCTTTAAGCGCATCAAACGGACTGAATATCTTGGCACGCCTGGAAAGATCCATGGCGGGATGCCTTACGGAAAAACTGTCCGTCCCGTTATGTATGGGTTTTCCCCTGTCCAGGACATTCTGATATCTGAAGGACGGGGTATGTGAATTGTCGACCGACATCAGGCTCTGTGACCTCCGATCTGTTCATTTCTCATTTTAGTGGTTGCACCCTCCATAAAGTTTATGCCTTTAAGCAGGGAATTGGCTCCGTATCTGGTCCGAACGTCAAGCAAAGCCGCATGAAGCTGCTTTTCACGATTCAGTTCATCGTAATCGGTAAAGAGATCCAGCTGGTACATTCCGTCATCGGAGGTGATATCGCAGGCACAGACACCGAGTCTTCTTAAAAGTATCCTGTGATCGCTCTTTCTGTCGATATCCCGCATGATGGCGGGTATGACCGATGTTGCGGTATTGACGGGCGTCGTAAGCCGTACGGTTCCGTTGGAATGCGCGGGGTGGAGCCTTCCGTACCAGTCAATGGCAAGCCTCCCGTCATAAGCGGGGAAATATTCAAGGCTTTTGTAGTCATAGCTGATCCACCATGTAAACCGGGACGAGACCACTCCCTTTTTAAACATATCGCAGCACAGGACATCGATCATTTCCATAAAGACCGTGCAGGCTTCATCGTATTTATAAGGACGGGGAAGCACCTGGCCGTTGGAAAGCGAGTGGTTATCGCTCTTATAATGCTTGATGTCATACATCGTGACGGGCTCTATGCCCCAGGCATGATCGATCAGTATTTCCGCATCTATGCCGAAGGCCTTGTAAAACCATTCTTCATCCCATTGTGAGCGTTCGGCGATATCACCCATGGTATACAGGTGATTACTCTCAAGCCTTGCAGCCTTGCCGTGACCTATCTGCCAGAAGTCGGTAAGCGGCCTGTGCTCCCATAAAAGACGTCTGTAACTGTCCTCGGTAAGAGCTGCGATACGTACACCGTCCTTGTCCGCCACGGTCTTTTTGGCAACGATGTCCATGGCTACCTTGGCAAGATAGAGATTGGTACCGATGCCGACAGTAGCCGTGATGCCTGTATTTTTAAGAACATCACGGATTATGGTAAGCGCCATTATGTGCGCGGGATGTCTGCCGGATACGGCGGCGGCATGTTCATAAAGATGAAGATAGGGCGTACAGTCTATAAAGCATTCATCTATGCTGTATACATGAACATCATCGGCAGAGACATACTTTAAGTAAATGCCGTATATCCCGGCGGAGATCTTTTCGTACTCGGCCATGCGGGGAACGGCAATGATATATGATACCTTTGTATTATGTATTTTTTCGTATCTCCTTATCGCCTGTTTGGCTTCAAAAAGTCTCGGTCTGCTCGGAACACCGATAGCCTTGAGGGCGGGAGATACCGCAAGACATATGGTCTGATCGGATCTCGATGGATCCGCCACAAGAAGATTGGCCTTGAGCGGATTGAGCCCCCTTGCAACACATTCGACAGAGGCATAGAAGCTTTTCATATCTATGGCGATATAGGTTCTTTTTACATCATCCATAAACGAATAATAGAACAAATGTTCGATAATGTCAATGGCTTTTTAGAAGCGCCGCAATATGCTATTCTATAATAGTCATCTTATTATTGTGAAACAGATACATTAAACAGGCAGGGGGGGAATTAGAAATGCTTGAAACCAATGTATTGGCGGACGGAAGTAAGTTTTCTTTTTGGGAAAAGAAAACGGAATATAAACGGGAACTGTATGTCTGCCGGGAAGATCCGAACGCATCGGATGACGGAGACGGAAGTAAGGAAAACCCGTTTTACACGATACAGGCGGCGGCGCGTATTGCGGATGCGGGGACTCATATACTGATAGGCCCCGGCGTATATCGTGAGCATGTGGCTCCGGCAAGAGGCGGTGACGGACCGGATTCAATGATCTGTTATGAGGCGATCGAAAAAGGAACCGTTATCATCAAGGCTTCAGAGGAGATACACGATTTTGAAGTAAGTACCGGCTGGAGAAAGTTCGGTATGGGAGCGGCCGCGCGTGGAAAAAACGCGGATGACGTAAAGATATGGTGTCACAGGCTCGATCCCGACATGTTTCGCGGTTACAATCCGTTCTGTGCGGTAAACATACTGCACGACCGGCTGTTCATCGAATACGAGAAGACAGACATGACGCCTTACTTAAACAGGCGCGGCATGATATTCTGTGACGGAAAGCCCTTAAAACAGCTGCCTCTTTGCGACATGCTCGGGGAAGAGGAAGGCACATACTGGGTTGAGGCAAACGGCCAGACCGTTCACTTCAGGCTCCCCGGAGATGCCGATCCGAAAGACCATCTTATTGAGATCACGGTGCGTGAGCAGTGCTTTGCGCCGGTCACTCCTTTTCTTTCGTATATCAAGGTTAAAGGGATCGTCTGCGCACATGCGGCGATGGGCGCTCCGATACCGCAGCGCGGCGCTATCTCGGCTTTCAGGGGACATCACTGGGTGATAGAAGACTGTACCGTAGACTGGGCCAATGCAACAGGTATCGATGTCGGTAACGAATGCTGGCATCACGAGTTCGATCCTTCGCAGACCGTAGGTTACAGCGTTATCAGAAGATGCCATATAAAGGATGCCGGTGTATGCGGAATAGCCGGTCTTTTTGCCCAAGAGATGCTGATCGAGGATAACCTTATAGAAGGCACCGGCTGGCAGAAGATGGAACTTTCCTGGGAAGCGGGTGCGATCAAGCTTCACAACAGCGTAAACGGGCTTTTTCGGAGAAATATCTTCAGAAACACCTATCGCGCGGACCATCTGTGGCTTGACTGCGGCAATATCAACAACAGGATCACGCAGAATCTGTTTTTGGACGGAATAGAGCAAAGAGAAGCCATCTTTATCGAATGTACAAGAGAAGGCGTTAACCTGATCGACAATAATATCTTCTGGAATATCGAGGGACGTTTCGATCCGGATAAGATACCGGTGCGTCCCGGATCCACGGGCTGGTATCGTATGGTCGAAGATGATATCATAAACGGCTATGCGGTGTACGGCGAAGGAACCGACAGGATGCAGATAGTGAACAACCTCATCGGTAAGTGCAGGGCGTATGCATATTACGCAAAGCCCGTTCCGTTCAGAGTTATGCCCGGAGACCGCGGAGGTACTTCAAGGGACACGAAGATAATGGGCAATGTTATCTATAATTGCGGTGAGGGCGCGATATGCTTCCCTACAAGGGACAACAGCTCCGAAGGCAATGTTTTTGTAAGACAGGCCGCCGGCGGAGATCTTCGCATAATGTATCCGGCTCCGGAAGTATGTCTTGATCTTAAATCCTGGCGTGAATTCTGCGGATTTGATCTTGAAGGAGCGGAAGGCTGGTTTGACATCGAGGTCGATACCGAGAATCTTAAACTCATTGCAAAAGCGACGAAAGCGCCCATCCCGGGCTTTGGGCGCGTGGACAAAGAACGGTTTGTGGGAAGACCGGAAGAGTTTCCGATGCAAAAGTCGGATTCCCGCATCGATGCAGATCTTACGGGCAATGCAAGAAACGGCGATACATCCCTGCCCGGACCGTTCGCAACATGGGAATTTGAACGCGAGATATCAATAGACCCGCGACTCGGCGAATAAAAGGTGATGACAGGATTCACCCGAAGCGGATGCGTGTGTCATCACATCATATATAACCGTGGAGAGATCATAAATGGAAAACGATAAAGCACAGATTCGCGTCTTTACCCAAAAAACGGACCCGGATCGTTACCCTGACGGATTGGCCGGAAGTATCCATTTCGCCGTAACGATCGACGGCAAAGAGACGGTCATTAATCGTGATTACGGGATTCTTTTTGCAACAGGAAAAATATCCGAGGACAATACCATTGAGCCGATGAAAACGGAAAATCCGGCTGCTTTTATCATGCCGGACCAAACGATCGGGATCCTGGCTGAACGTATCCGTGAAGACGGAACGAAAGACCCGGAAGATGCCGGCAGATTTCTCATGTGGACTACGGATGATCTGATCCGGTTTAGCGGGGAAAGATCGGTATCGAGGGACAGCATCCCGGCCGGGTGCCTTTCAGATCGTATTGATGTTGACAGAGATATCGTGCAGAACGCGCTCAACTACTGGAATCCTATCGTGTGCAGTAAGGTTGAAGTTCCCGAAAGGATCCCTGCCGCATCCGAAGCGGACATTATAAAGGCGGACGCGCTGATCACTTACAGTGACGGATCGACGCGTAAAAAGAACGTTTTATGGGATACCCGGGGCGTGGATTTTGACAGACCGGGCGAATACCGTATCAGCGGGCGAATAACTCAGCAAAAATTTAAGTTTCCGCTTGCGAAGGGTTACGGCGATCCCGTCATTTTCCCATGGGAAGGGAAATGGTATTATATATCGACCAATGACAATACGGATGATATCGGCATCTATGTCAGGGAAGCGGCTGATGTACACGGACTTTTTGCGGAAAACACGGAGGAACACCTTATCCTGCCGTTTGATCCCGAACGGGGGTTTGAACAGACATTTTGGGCTCCAGAATTTCATGTGATAGGCGGAGAACTTTATATTCTTTTTGCGGTAAGCGGACATTCCTGGGGCCCGCAGTGTCACATGATGAGGAAAAAGAAAACAGGCAGCATCATCGATGCCGACGGCTGGGAGGATCCTGTACGGGTATGCCGCATGGACGGGTCACCTCTTGCCACAGATGCGATAACACTTGATATGACTTTCGTAAGAGCCGAGAAGAAGTCATATGTTATCTGGTCATACAGAGAGCATATCATGCAAAAGAATGATTCCGGCTCAATGCTGTTCATCGCTTCGATAGATGAGACTGAACCCTGGAAGCTGACGTGCGATCCGGTATTGCTTTCGAGACCTTTGTACGGCTGGGAAAATGTATCCGGGACGATAAATAACGAGGGACCGTTCGCATTTCAAAAAGACGGGATGATATATGTGACTTATTCCGGCGGAGCGGCCAACGGTTATACGTATGCGCTGGGACTTCTGAGTGCCCGTGCCGATTCGGAACTGACGGACCTGTCGGCGTGGAGCAAGAGCATTACACCGGTACTTACATTCCGCTCCGTGAGAGGGGAATACGGACCGGGACATAATGCGTTCTTTGTAAACGAGGACAATGAACTTATGATATCATATCATGCGGAGACGGATATACATGAGCATCTGCGATGTGACGGGATCCGAAGAGTTCATTTTCGTAAGGACGGAACACCGTACTTTCAAATGGCGGCGGAGGAGGATGTCAAAGACACGACCGTAACCGCAACCGTTGTGGTCGGGAAGCCGGCTGAACCGTCCCTGTAACATATTTTTAATATCAAGGAGGAAAAGATATGTATAACCTGTTACCGATTTTCTTTGGAATTTGTATGCTGGGACTCGGCCTTTTTATGGCTATAGACCCCAAGAACGCCACCAAGAAGGAAATGCGTGAAGACGAGAAGGCCGTTGCGGGCATAAGAGTGAGAGGATTTATTCTCATCGGCTGCGGCGTTGTTCTCGGCATACTGGGGATCATTCTGGCAAGGCTGGGATAGTCGGCACATGCAATGCGGGCGATGCACCTATAAAGATGCATCGCCTTTTTTATGCCCGGATATATCCGAATTAACGGGCAGGCATCAAAAACCACAGGATAGGCATCAAAAATTACAGAATAGACATCAATAACGACGGAATACGCAAAAAAGCGGAGGCAGAGATCCATAATCAATTATAATATTTCAGATATACTATACTCATCGACGAGGGAGTAACGAATCAATGGATAACATGGTAGATATCGAAGTGATCATCGACGATACATGCGTTGATCCGAAAATAAAGATACATGCAAAAGAAAAAAACAGGCAGGTCGAGAACATCATTTACGCGATAGAGAATGTCACGGAAAATGATTATCCCCGTATAGCGGCTCAGGGCGACGAAGGGCTTGAGTTTGTGGCCCAGAAAAACATCATAAGAGCCTTTACGGAAGGAAGGAAACTCTTTATCGAGACCGACGACGGAAGATATGTTGTCAAAAAGACGCTTTACGTTCTTGAGGAGGAGCTTAATCCGGCACGGTTTATCCGCATATCCCAGTCGGAGATCATCAACATACTTAAAGTCAAACGTTTCGATATCAGCATTTCCGGTACGATCGGCGTTGAATTTGAGAACGGGACCAAGTCCTGGGCTTCAAGAAGCTGCGTAAAAGCAGTCAAGAAACTTATCAAATCGTAATCGGACTATGATCGGAGAATAAGCATGAAAATATCACATAAATTCGTAATCTTTTCTTCACTTGGTTTTGGTATGGGCGTGATCATCGGCGTGATGATATGTGCTTTTTCGGCAACACTCGAATATGCCGACGGAAATTTGTATCTGTGTTCCAAGGAACTTATAGAAGCGGTGGGTAATCCGCTTGCGGCATTTACCATTCAGGCTTTTGCATCGGGATTGTACGGCATCCTTGGCATGGGCGGATCCGTTGTTTACAGCATAGAGAAATGGAGCATCTTAAAGTGCACCGTGATCCATTATCTGGCAGTCATCACAGGATTTCTTGTTCTGGCCTTCACGATGAGATGGTTCGGTGACAAAGACGGCCTTGTATCGTTATTTATCACTCTTGGGATAATGACGGTCGCATACATAGTGATCTGGATCGCAAATTATCTGTCGAGCAAGTCACAGCTTGATCAGATCAACAAGGAACTTGACGAACTTAAGGCACTGGAGATCAAAGGAGCGACCGAAGCATGAGCATGAAGATAATGATAACCGGTAAAAACAGGAAGATAGCCCTTGATATCGATGAGCATCTTCATGACGACCGGGACTATACACTTATAAAATGTGCGGCCTCCAAGGCGGCCCTTCTTGACATGTCATTAAGCGAAACTCCCGACGTGATAATCATATGCGCCGGAGACGAGAATGCCGACAGCGTAAAGGTGTTTGACATATTGAGGGAAAGCGTAAGGCTCGGAGCGATAGAAGTGATAGTTGTGGCCAACGAAGAAGACAGAAAGTGCTTTATGGCCAACACGAAACTCGACAGACTGTTTTTCCTTTCAAGGCCGATCTCACTGCTTGCCCTTTACAAAAAACTCGATGACATCGAAAAGACCATCCGTACAAAAGAACGCGAGCTGGCGCTGACGGAATTTGTTAACGACCGGTCGCCCGAGGAATTTTCAAGAAAGCATATCCTTGTAGTGGATGACGATCCCGAGCAGTTAATGGCGATCAAAGAAAACTTAAGAGAGTTCTACGAAGTCACCGTCATCAACGGCGGCAAAAAGATATTTAAGGTGCTTGAAAAGTATAAGGTCGATCTTATCCTCCTTGACTACATGATGCCCGAAATGGACGGACCCGAAGTCCTTAAAAGGTTAAGGGATCGTTCCGAATACGATGATATACCGGTAGTTTTCCTGACGGGCATGTCCGACAAAGAAGCGGTACTTAAGCTTATCGTCGAACTTAAGCCTCAGGGTTATGTGTTAAAGCCCTCCAAAAAGTCGGAACTTGTTGCAAAGATAATCGAAGTACTCGGATGATCTGAAGGAGTTTTCATATGGATCTGAGCTGGCTTGACAAAAACGGAATATCCACCAAAGACGTGATCGCTTATACGGGCGGAGAGGATAAGTATATATCCGCCGTTCAGCGCTTTTTTAAGAGTTACGAGAGCAACAGAAATGCCATAGAAGAACTGCTCGCCGCATCGGACCTTGAAGGCTACTGCATAAAAGTCCATTCGCTTAAGAGCAATTCAAAAATGATAGGTGCAAATGCACTTTCAACTCAGTTTGAACAGCTTGAGAATGCATCAAGAAACGGTGATGCGGATTATGTAAAAGAAAACACCGCATCCGTTCTTGAAATGTACAAAGGGGTTATTGAGGTATTAAGACCGATAGGGGAAATGGAAACGGTCAAAGTGGCAGGAGAACTTACGACTGATGAGGCACGAAAGACCGCCGATGAACTGCTGGCGGCACTCGATGACTTTGATGACGATCTCTCCGCGCTCCTTGCGGGTAAGCTTATGGGTTATCCCTTCAGGCTTACCCAAAAGCAAAAACTTAGGGAAGCCGCGCAATACATCGGTGATTTTATGTACGACGAGGCAGCAGAGCTGATAAGGGAGATCATTCCCGGAATTGAGTGAGATGAACGGTAAAAAGAACGATTTTGAAGAAAGACCGGAAGAACGTATCAAGAGGATACTGGTGGCGGTTATCACCTTAATATTCCTTCTGATAGTGTTGTTTGTCGTGTCTTTCTTTTTTGTACAGATAGCAAAAAGCAAGCCTGCGGATCAGATCACATACAGCTGTGAGAGGATCGATGATTTTACCCGCGACGGTGCGGGCAATGAGATCGTGGAAATTCCCGGAAGTTACGAACTTGCGGCAGGCGATAAGCTTGAGATCACGACGGTTCTTCCCGATGTTATCTATGATGATACATGGGTCAGCTTTTTAAGCGACAACAATACATCTGTCTATGTCGGTGACGAACTTCGCAAAGACTATGACAGAAACAAAGATACCATCATCGGAGGAGCGCTTAAAAGACTCCATATATTTGTCGGTCTTTATCCCGAAGATGCCGGCAAGACTTTAAAGATCGCTTATTATGCCAACAAAAACAATACGATCAATTTAAGAGACGTTTATATCGGGACAAGTCTTGGCATAATCGAGCAGATAATAAGGCTTGATATCACCAATTTCATTATGGCGTTTGCGCTCATGTCCATTTCGATCATTGCCATACTGATAGGACTTCTTTTAAAGATCACCCAGAAAGCACCTTCTCCGATCACTGCGATGGGATTTGGTGTTCTGTTCATGACGATCTGGCTCGTATTCGATTCGAGTCTTTTCCAGCTTGCATTCAGACATTATTACGTAGACGGTACGATGTCGTATCTCATGGTACTGCTGATACCGTATCCTTTTGTATATTATCTTGACATATTGCAGGAACGAAGATACCGGATGGTATACATTTTCTGCCTGCTTTATCTTGAGATCGTGACGGCCTGCGTATGTCTTCTTCATTTCTCCGAAACAGTCGATTTTCTTACCATGCTGCCGTTTTTGGCGATCACGATCGCGATCATACTGGTGGCTATCGTAACAACACTTGTGATCGACTTTATCAAAGGACATTACAAGACCTATCTTGTCAGTTACATAGGCGTAGTGGGACTTTTGGGCTTATCCGCATTTGAGATAGTGCGCGTTGTGGCGGTCGATGAAAAGCACGCGGGCACATTTGTCATACTCGGTCTTTTCTGGACGATCACGCTTGCCATCATACACCAGCTTTATGCCGTACGTGAGGCGCAAAAAGAAGCTGCAGTGGCGGTCAGGGCAAGTGAGACCAAGACCAACTTCCTGGCCAATATGTCACATGAGATACGTACTCCCATGAACGCGATACTCGGTATGGACGAGATGATCTTAAGGGAAGCGGGGGACGATACGCGTATCTCAAAATACGCATCCGACATAAAATCCGCCGGAAACATGCTGTTATCGATCATCAATGACATTCTGGATCTTAGTAAGATCGAATCCGGTAAGGCCGAACTGATCTCCACGGATTTTGAGATCTGTTCGGTCATCAACGACATCATCAACATTGCGGGAAGGCGTGCACGGGAAAAGGAGATCGCGTTTTCTTTTGACGCTTCATACGATATCCCCGTCAGATTTCACGGCGATGAGATCCGGGCACGGCAGATAATGTTAAACATCATCAACAATGCCGTTAAATACACCAAGGAAGGCTCGGTAAAGGTCAACTTAAGCATCGAAAAAGATCCGGATATCGAGATAAAAGCGGGAGATACGGTCACACTGGTAGTTTCCGTCAAGGATACGGGTATAGGGATCAAAGAAGAAGACCGGGCAAAACTATTTCAGCCCTTTGACAGGCTCGAGGAGACCAAGAACAGAAATATCGAAGGAACGGGACTCGGTCTTAGCATAGCCGGAAATTACGTGGATCTGATGGGCGGACATATAGATGTTGACAGTGTATACGGAGAAGGTTCGACATTCACGATATATATGCCCATGGAAGTGGTGGATCCGACTCCGATCATGGATTTTACGGACCGCATACGGAATATGAAGCAGGAAAAGGCAGACAACACGCCGTTGGTGATAGCTCCGAACGCATCGGCACTCGTGGTGGACGATAACGAGATGAACCTTGAGGTCATTGCCGGTCTTATGGAAAGAACGCGCATGAAAGTCGATCTTGCGCTTTCGGGGCCCGAGGGTATAGAGAAAATGAGCCACAGACGGTATGACATAGTGTTCCTTGATCAGATGATGCCCGGAATGGACGGTGTAGAGACACTTAAGAGCATGCGTATGAAGTACGACATGCGAGGTGTTTCTGTGATCGCACTTACCGCAGACGCGGTGGCCGGCGCCAGAGAGTTTTACCTTGAAAAGGGATTTGACGATTATGTTTCAAAGCCTGTTAAGTCCGACGAACTGGAAAGAGTGCTCAAAAACCATCTTCCCGAGAAACTTCTTGTAAAACAGGAAGATATCGCAAGGATAATGTCCGCAAAAGATAAAAAGGAACCCGGTGAAAAGATACTCGGTTCGGTCGTGGTGGTAAATTCGGACAAGGATGCCTTAAAGAGTGTCAAGGAAAGATCGGAAGGTGTGTTTGACGGAACTTTTGTTACGGACGCCGCCAAGGCAAGAAAATATCTTGAAACACATGACGCCGAATATGTGCTTGTCACAAAAGAAATATATTTGAAAGAGATATCGGAAAAACAATGATCATGGAGGAAATATCTATGAAAAAAGCGATAAGCGTTATACTGGCGCTCATCATGACCGCCTCCCTTGCTTCATGCGGTAACGACGGCGGTATAAGTGTATCCGCGGACCCGGCCGTATCGGCAGATGCGAGTATCGGCGGAGAGGGGGATGTAAAAACAAAAGAAGACAGCACCAAATTCCGCATAGGGATAGTTACCGGTTCTTATGCTCAGTCGGAAGATGACAGGCGGGGTGCGGAGGCGTTTGCCGAAAAATACGGAAATGACATGGTGACCATAGGGATATATCCCGATAACTTTACCGAAGAACTTGAAACCACGATACAGATCATCGAGAATCTTGCAGACGATCCGCTTATCAAGGCTATCGTGGTAAACCAGGCTGTTGACGGAACTGCCGAGGCTTTCAGACGTATCAAGCAAAAACGCCCCGATATCATATGTATCGCAGGCGAAGCATATGAAGATTTTGAGGATATTTCGGAAGCTGCCGACCTTGTTGTATGCAGCGACTTCGTTGCCAGAGGGTATCTTATGATCCGTTCGGCGCATGAACTTGGGTGCGATACTTTTGTACATATATCGTTTCCGCGACACTTATCCTACGAATCCGTGGAAAGACAGGTGGCTGTCATGAGAGCCGCATGTGAAGAATTCGGTATGGATTTTGAAATGGAGACGGCACCCGATCCCACGACCGATGTCGGTGTTCCGGGGGCTCAGAAATTTATCACCGAACATGTTTCTGAGTGGGTTGACAAATACGGAGAAAACAGTGCGTATTTCTGCACAAACGACGCTCATACAGAGCCACTTATCAGAATGCTTCTTCAAAACGGCGGTTATTTTATAGAAGCAGATCTTCCCTCGCCTTTAATGGGGTATCCGGGAGCTTTGGATCTGGATCTTTCGGCCGAATCGGGGGACTTTGATGCGATCAATAAAAAGATCGAGAAGGCCATCGTCGATAAAGGCGGTGCAGGCCGCTTCGGAACCTGGACTTATTCGTACGGATATACGGTATCGGCAGGTCTTGCCGAGCATGCGCGACGGGTAATACTGGGTGAAAGCGTTTTGACGGATATTAACGATCTTTCCAAGGCTTACGGAGTCTTTTCACCGAAGGCTGAATGGAACGGATCATATTATAATGACGTCGCGACCGATATGAGATACGACAATACGATATTGATATATCAGGATACATATATATTCGGAGATCCGGGCCATTACATGGGTACCACTAAGGTCGAAGTTCCGGAAGAATACTTTTTGATAAAGTGATCATCTGTTGGGAGAAACAAAGAAAACAATGGCAGATTCCTCAAATAGAAAGAAAAGCAGAGAAGAAAACGGTCCGGAGCGTAAAAAACTCAGTCTGTTCATACCGCTTATCCTTGTTTTCATATTTATGGTCGTTATGATCGTTTATACGTCAAAACTTGTGTATAACGTGGCTGTTCTTAACTCAAATGCCGTTATCGAAGACAGGATAAAGAATGTATCTTCACTGATAGACAACCATTTAAATACTGCCGAAAACGTGCTTCAGATAACGGCGGACTCGGTTCATCATATGCTCATAAGCGGTTCAACACCTGCGAGAATACACGAGTTTCTGGTGGAAGAGACCAATAATGTTACCGAGCAGTTCGGAGAAAACTATCACGGACTGTACGGATATATCATGAGTAAGTACATGGACGGTCTTAACTGGGTTCCGCCCGAAGGATATGATCCAAAGACCCGTGACTGGTATGTGGTGGCAAAAGAAAATGATGGAGAAGTGGCGATAGTTCCGCCGTATGTGGATGCACAAACTAACGCACTTATCATATCCGTGTGCAGAATGTTGCCCGATCGGCAAAACATAATATCTCTCGATGTAAAGCTTGACGGGATCCAGTCTTTGATGGACGAGCTTAACTTAAACGGTAAAGGGCTCGGATTTGTCATGGACGGGAACGGACTTTTTATAGCCTACCGGGATGAGAGCAAAAAAGGAACGTACATAACAGACATTCCGGAAGGCAGTGAACTGCTTGAAAAGATAAAGCGTACCGGGGCAGGAAGCTTTGCCCATTCATATAACGGAGAGAAGTGTACTTTCTTTGTCAATGCGATATCCAACGACTGGTATGTGGTAATGATGGTAAATGACTCCGAACTCTACGATGAAGTAAAGAGTCAGGTCGCCTTGACGATACTGGTGTGTGTTGTGGTACTTGTGATGATCGTTGCACTTTTCTATGTCGGCCGTAAAAACGAACAGAACTATACCCGCCGCATGGAAGAGATGAAGGCCGAGGAACAGCGTCAGGAGTATGAGACCATGGTGCTCAAGTTAGAAAAGGACGCCGCGGATGAGGCCAATAAGGCAAAGAGTAATTTCCTGGCAAACATGTCTCACGAGATCAGAACGCCCATGAATGCGATAATCGGAATGGATGAGATGATCTTAAGAGAAACCGGCGATACAAAGATCAGAAAGCATGCGATGGATATCAGAAGTGCGGCCAGAACGCTTTTGTCGATCATCAACGATATACTCGATCTAAGCAAGATAGAGTCCGGCAAGATGGAACTTGTGCCTGTTGAATACGATTTCGCTTCGGTACTCAACGATATCGTCAATATGACCATGAATAAGGCGCGTGATAAGGGACTATCATACGATCTTAACGTAAATCCCGATATCCCTTCGCTGTTCTGCGGTGATGAGATCAGAGTCCGTCAGATCATATTGAATATTGTCAATAACGCCATCAAGTATACCGAAAAAGGCGGTGTTAAGATCGATGTTGATTTTGTCGGAGAAACGAGCAAACTTATCGTAAAAGTTGCCGATACCGGAATGGGTATACGCCGTGAAGACATGGACAAACTGTTTTCCTCATTCCAGCGACTAGATGAGACCAGGAACAGAAATATAGAAGGTACGGGACTCGGTCTTAACATCACAAGACAGCTTGTTCTTATGATGGGCGGTAATATCGCAGTGGAAAGCGAATACGGCAAAGGTTCGGTATTTACGGTCGATCTTGTGCAAAGAGTCGTTGATCCCACTCCTATAGGCGATTATACGAAGCGCCTCGAAAGATCGCAGCTCGAAGCCGAGGAGTTTAAGGCAAAACTCTTTGCTCCCAATGCAAAAGTGCTTATCGTTGACGACAATGAGATGAATCTTGAAGTAATAACCGAGCTGATGGGAGATACCGGGATCCGTACAAAAGTGGCAGTTTCGGGCTATGACTGTATTGAGATGCTCAAAAAAGAAAAATATGACCTGGTGCTGTTGGATCAGATGATGCCGGGACTTTCGGGAACACAGACGCTTGAGCAGATAAGAAAAGAACATATCGCCGATGAAACACCCGTGATCGCGCTTACGGCGGATGCGATAATCGGAGCCAGAGAAACGTATCTCAAAGAAGGCTTTAACGATTATCTTTCAAAACCCGTCATGTACGAGGACCTTGAAAATATCCTCATAAAATATCTCGATAAGAGCCTCATCGTTTCGAAAATGGAAGAGGATACAAGTCACAATACACCGGCTCCCGATGCGGAAAGTGAAAAGCCCTGCGTACTGGTGATCAATGATTCGCCCGAAAAATTAAAAGAACTTAAGGAGGTCCTTTCGCCGCGGTATAACGGTTTTTACGTAAAAGACGAAGCGAGCGCCCAAAAAGTTCTTTCAAAACACAATGTTGAATTCATAATACGGGATGTGGCCAATATTTAGGCCACATCTCTTTTTTATCGGCCGGATCGATCAAAATGACCACAAATTAAGCGATCTGTGGTAAACTATGATTTAAATAATTAAACCCCGTGACTTAAAAGGTGATGAAATGTATTTTACGATAGGCGAATCGCTGCAGGAAATATCAAAGAAAGATCTTAAGAAAACCGACAAGCAGTACGTTGCGGTCGTATCCTACGAAGAATGGGCCAAAAGCCGCGACAGTTTTGAAATGGGGATCGATCTTGAACAGAATATTTCGGAAATATACACGACCAAAGCGGAAGTAAACTATGATTCGCTTACGGGTTCTTTTTCCATACCAAACAGAGCGGACTTTTCCAAAGAAGACTTCAAGTTTGCGTTTGCGCTCGATGAGAAGGGTGTCGTTTTTATAGATGACAGCGGCAAGGCGCTTGAAATAATAAACGGCATCAGAAATACCAAAAAATGGAAGCTTCCGAGCTTAGAGCGTTTTATCTATGATTTTCTCGATCAGATCGTGATCGACGATATCAGGCTTATGGAAAAATACGAGCGAGAACTTGACGGTATCGAAAAGATGATAACGGAGGGAGAGGAGAAGTTTCCTTCAAGCCGTCTTAACGAGATCAGAAACGATATCAGAGACCTTCGCATCCACTATGAACAGCTGATGGACCTCGGCCAGGAACTCGAGGAAAATGAAAACAATTTCTTTAAACAGGAGAATTTAAGATACTTCAGACTGTTTTTAAACCGCATCGCAAGACTGCATGACAATTCAACTTCTTTAAGAGACTATACCGTGCAGCTAAGAGACCTTTACAAGGCTCACATAGACCTTAAACAAAACCGTATAATGACCGTTCTTACGGTAGTTACGACCATTTTTATGCCGCTTACCCTCATCGCGGGCTGGTACGGCATGAACTTTAAGTTTATGCCCGAACTTGAGTGGAAATGGAGCTATCCGGTGGTCATTGCGGTATGCATGCTGATAGCGGTGGGAAGTCTTTGGTTCTTTAAAAAGAAAAAGTGGCTTTAAATTAATTATTCGTTTTCCCCTTTGTCTTATAGTTATCTTTATAAGGCTTATCAGGAGAGGTGTATATGTACCAGTTTGTCATAGCCCTTTTGTATCTTACGATCGTAGGTCTGTTCGTGGTATGTGCGATCAGTCTGTCGAAATGGGGAGGTATGCATCATACATACCTGTTTTTCTATTGCGTTTCAAACCTGATTTATAACTGCGCATATATCCTCATGATGCATGCCGACAATCAGGAAACTTATGTTACGGCCTTAAAGATAGGCTATCTTGGGCGGGCATGGGTTGCTCTTTCCATGACCATGTTTATCGCCAAGATAAGCGGCAGACATTTTCCGACACTTGTAAAAGCCGCTGCGGGTATTCTGAATGTTGTCGTATACTTCTTTATCCTCAATCTGGAAAGAACTCATCTTTACTATAAGACCATGAAATTTGTCATGGACGGGGATTTTCCGACACTTCCCCATTCGGGCGGACCGCTTTATTATTTCTATACTCTGACAAATCTGTTTTATTCCTATGCCTGCGTATATATGATCGTAAAGGCGTTTATACACGAGAAAAACAAAACGGCCAAAAAGCGTGATCTTATGATCATGTTTTCATTGGCTGCACTTGTGACCTCATATCTGATCTATTACTTCAAACTGATACCGCTTGCCCGGAAATTCGATACGATGATCATAGGTTATGCGATCTGTACGGCATTTATGCTGATAGCCATCATTAAATACAAGATGCTTGATACTGCCGCGGCGGCCAAAAATTATGTCGTGGATGAGCTTTCGGAGGGAATAATAGCTGTCGATGTCGAGGACAGGCTAAATTACATCAATAAGCCGGCGCTTAAACTGTTCCCCGAACTTGCCGATCAGGAAAAAGAACCCGATACGCAGCGTGTACTCGCAACTCTTAATGAAGCTATCAATAGAGGCGAACCTGTAAGACTTGACGGAAGAATATACACTCCCAGAGTCAATCCTCTTACGGAAGAAGGGCTTCGCATAGGAACACTTTATTCGCTTTCCGATGACAGCGATCATTACCGTTATATGGATGAACTCCGCGAACAGAAGAAGATCGCGGATGAAGCCAATAGATCAAAGTCACAGTTTCTTGCAAATATGTCCCATGAAATACGTACGCCCATCAATGCGGTTCTGGGATTCAATGAGATGATAACAAGGGAATGCGCCAAGATGGAAGAAGGCGGCGAGGCGATAAGCCCTGCGGTCAAAGATGCCTTCGGAAATATCGGCACATATTCGGGCAATATCGAAGGCGCCGGAAATAACCTGTTATCGATCATCAACGACATACTCGATATTTCAAAGATTGAAGCGGGCAAGATGGAACTTACCGACGGCAGATATTCGCTTGGTTCTCTTCTTAAAGACATAACCGGCATGATCTCATTCCGTGCGAGCGAGAAAAATCTTGCATTTGTCGCTGATGTTGACGAAAAGCTTCCCGACGAACTTTTCGGTGATATGGTACGCATAAGACAGGTTATCATAAATATACTTACAAATGCCGTAAAATATACGGAAAAAGGAACCGTATGGCTCACGGTAAATGCGGGCGGGAAAAAGGATCTTACGGAAGGCGGGACATTACCGCTTACGATCGTTGTCAAGGATACCGGTATAGGTATCCGGCCCGAAGATATGGATAAGCTGTTCGGTTCGTTTGAACGGTTTGAACTTAAGCGTAACAGTACGATCGAAGGAACCGGACTGGGACTGGCCATATCGCATCAGCTCGTTTCCATGATGGACGGTAAGATCGAAGTGGAAAGTGAATACGGGGAAGGTTCAACCTTTACGATCGTAATACCGCAAAAGATCATTTCCTGTGAACCGGTCGGAAAACTCGGTGAACATGAAAAAGCGGGCAATGCCGGCAAAAAGCGTCATAAAGCATCGTTTGCGGCACCGGATGCGGTCATACTTGTTGTTGATGATACGCATCTTAACTTAAAGGTTGCCACAGCGCTTTTAAAGGATACCGGATTAAAGATAGATACGGCGGAAAGCGGCAAGCGTGCCTTGGAACTTGCGGATACCAACAAATATGACGTTATCCTGATGGATCAGCGTATGCCCAATATGGACGGAACCGAAACATTAAGGCATATACGTGCCACGGAGAACGCTCTTAACGTTAAAACGCCTGTCATATGTATGACCGCCGATGCTATAATCGGATCGAGAGAACGTTATATTGCGGAAGGATTTGACGATTATCTTTCAAAGCCCATAAAGGTTGCGGAACTTGAAGAGACACTTATCAAATATCTTCCCGCGGATAAAGTGACCATGGTTGAAAGTGCCGATGGCACATGACAAACAGGAGAATGGGGAATCATGAAAAAGGGGACGGTTGCGACAATTGCAAGAGTTTTGACTTGCGTTATGCTAATAACATGTTTTACGGGTTGCGGGGGAGGTACGGAAGAAGTGAAGATCAGACGGGAAAAAGGCGGAACGATAGACAATTCGGATAAAAAAGCCCCCAAAAAGATCGAATCCAAGGATATAACGGGATTTTCATGCGAGATCATATTGACCGGCGACTGGGGTGAAGAATATTTAAGCACCGGTGGGAAGGAATTTAACTTTTGCATCAAAAAAAATCCTGCCGGAGATCTGACCGCATATGAAGAGGAGTCGGGAATCGAATACCCGGCAGACGATGAACTGCTTAAGGGGCTTCAGGATCTGATAGATGAGTACGGGCTCGTTTATATGAACGGTACGGACAAGGTCACACAGGCACTTCCGCCTCCATATGGGGAGATCACATTTATTGCCGATTACGCATCGGGCGAGAAACTGCGTTTTAGTGTCAACAATTCTCCTGATGCGGATTGGGAGATGGCGATCTATATTCTTTTTGCCGACTGGTTTTCCAAAAACGGTATAAAAGACATCAATACTCCGGAACGCAAGGTAACTCGTATCGATGTGACTTACAAAGATACCGAAGACCTGATCAATTATCGATATTTTGAAATAATTGACAAGGACGAAGAAGCACCGGACGGTAAAGGTGTTTTTTTGGCTAAATATGTATATGACGTGGCAGCGGAAAAGAGTATTGAAAAAGAACACTTTCGTTATCCCGAAGACTTTTTCGATAATGTCACAAAGATCATAAATGATTTTGACATACGGCCGTGGGACAGGACTTCCCCGCTCTATGGATTTAACCACCCCGGAAGTACATCGACCAAAGACCAAAGCGATGATATCCATATATACTTGGAATACGATGACGGCTACAGCATATCGCTTTACATAAACGATGATGAGAACAAGGAACTTTTAAAACCGTTACTGGATGAGCTGTTCGCGTATTATGATACGATCGGATAGTGTGGATGGTTATGTGATCTTGAAGGGAGTACGTTTAAGTGAAGGTATTGTGCATCGGAGAAATGCTTATAGATTTTACCCCGGTTAACGGCATGAACAATACCTATACCGCAAATCCCGGGGGAGCCCCCGCAAATGTGGCGGTAAGTGTAGCCAGAAACGGGATAGAAGCCGGATTTCTGGGAAAACTCGGAAATGACGATTTCGGGAAACTTTTGTTAAAAACGCTCAAAGACGATAATGTCAGAGTACTTGTTGGGGAGCTTACCGAACAGGCAACTACGACACTTGCGTTTGTGACTCTAAATGAAGCGGGAGAGCGTTCTTTTACCTTCGCAAGAAAACCCGGTGCGGATATGCTGTTATGCGAAGAGGATGTCTGTGCGGTCGATTTTTCCGAATGGGATATAGTTCATGCGGGAAGCGTAAGCCAGTCGGGGGCGCCCGAAAAAGATGCGGTTTTATCGGCATTAAAAAAGGCAAAAGATCTCGGGAAACTTGTAAGCTTTGATATCAATTACAGAGATAAGATATGGTCATTTGATGATTGCCTGCGGGAGTGTAAAAAAATATTCCCGTTAACTGACCTTTTAAAGATATCGGATGAGGAACTTCCGTTTGTGGGAGGAGTCGAAAACATCCCGGATTTTATGAAAGAATATGATATCACTGTATTGGTGCTCACACTCGGAAAAGACGGAGCGAGGATATTTTACGACAATACGACCTGCGACATTCCGTCTATGAAGGTAAAAGCCGTTGACACCACAGGCGCGGGAGATGCCTTTTGGGGCGGCTTTTTATCAAGCATGTTAAGGCAGGGAATAACAAAGACAAGCGACATAACGATGGATAAGCTCGTCGCTGCGGGAAAATACGGTGCCGTATCGGGCGGACTTTGTGTACAAAGACCGGGCGGCATTCCGGCACTTCCTTTTAAAGCGGATATTGAAAAAGAAAAAAATTGAAACAGATACTCTTATTCTAAGGAGACAGTTCATGGACAGCATATACATGATCGATACCGCGGAAAACAGAGAGTTCCTTAAAAAGAACGCTTTCGCGCTTCTTGATTTTGGGAAAAACTTCCCTTCCCCGGGAGGATCGAGCTATTATCTTGGAGACGACGGGACTCCATGGAAAGAAAGAAGCCGGGAGACCTGGATCACAAGCCGTATGGCACATGTGTACAGCATAGGGTCCATGATGGGCGACGAAAAGAGTAAAGATCTCGCGGCCCGTGCGATAGCGGGGCTTAAGGGCGAACTGAAAGACACCGTAAACGGCGGATGGTATGCGGGGATAACCCGGGACGGGGAACCGCTTCCCACAAAACAGTGTTACGCTCATGCTTTTGTGATACTTGCGGCTGCAAGCGCACTTACCGCAGGGGTAGAAGGTGCGGGGGAACTTCTTGACGACGCGCTTAAGACATATGACAGGTTCTTTTGGAACGAAGAGGAAGGTTTGTCCTGCGATACATGGAATACCGAATTTACGGTACTCGACGATTACCGCGGAATAAATGCCAATATGCATACCGTGGAAGCGTTTCTTGCGGTTGCCGACTGTTTGGGATATGAGAAATACCGCGTAAGAGCGGGACGCATCATCGACAGGGTAATAGGCTGGGCCCAAGAAAACGAATACAGGATCCCGGAGCATTTTACATCCGACTGGGTACCCGAATATGACAAAAATATAGATAAGCCCGACGACCCGTTTAAACCTTACGGAGCAACTCCCGGACACGGGATAGAATGGGCACGGCTGATAGCACAGTGGAGTCTCGGAAAAGAACCTTATCTTAAAGAGGCCGAGAAACTGTACGACCGCGCGGTTCGTGACGGATGGAATGCCGACGGAGCAAAGGGTATAGTGTACACGACCGACTGGAACGGAAGACCTGTCGTGAGAGACAGGATGCACTGGACACTTGCGGAGGCTATAGACGCATCCGCGGTGCTGTACAGGTATACGAACAACAAAAGATATGCGGACGATTATGCCGCATTTATGGAATATCTTGATAAAACCGTTATGGATCATGAAAAGGGATCGTGGTTTCATCAGCTTGATGAAAACAATAAGCCCAAGGGTACGGTATGGCCCGGGAAATCCGACCTTTATCATGCGTTTCAGGCAATGCTGATACCGTATTTAAATCCCGATGTTGTGATAGCAAGGGCTGTCGGCAAATCTGCTTGCACCGAACTATAGCAAAATGCTATAATTGATTCATAAATCGGGTTGTTCCCCCAGAATAACCCGATTCTCGAGTCGTAGGGCCCCGGATTTCTCGCCGGGGCTCTTTCTATAGGAGATACAATGGAAATACGTGAATACGGAAACGCGGCATCAGATATCGTTCTTATACAGATGACCGACGAACATGAAAATGAGACGATCGAAAGAGAATTTTCGCTGATACGTGAAATGACGGACAGGGATTTTCTTTTGCGTGCGTATAAAGTAAATAACTGGAATAACGACCTTTCTCCATGGGAAGCTCCGCCCGTATTCGGAAACGAAGGATTCGGAGGCGGCGCGGCGGGGACACTTTCAGAGGTGATCAAAGACTTAAGAGGCGAAAGCGTGCTTACGGGGACGGTAAAAGACACAGGCAATACGGGTAAAACATATATCATCGGCGGTTATTCGCTTGCGGGACTGTTTGCACTGTGGAGCGCATATGAAACCGATATGTTTAAAGGCGTTGCGGCCGCTTCACCGTCGGTATGGTTTCCGGGCTTTTCGGACTTTATGGAGGAACGGAAGATCATGGCAGAGTGTGTTTATTTAAGTCTCGGAGACCGCGAGGCAAAAGCGCGCAATCCCGTTATGGCAACGGTGGGAGACAGGATCGTTAAAGCGCGGGACATTCTCGCGGCGCAAGGCGTAAACTGCAGACTTGAATGGAATGAAGGCAATCATTTTAAAGATGCAGACCTAAGGACCGCCAAGGCATTCGCCCGGGTTATAAACAACTTATAGACCACAAAGGCTCCCCGGACAGCCGGGGAGCCTTTGCGGTAAAGGAGTTATTTGAAAATTTTGTCCGTATAATCGAGTATAATCGCCTCCGCGCCGGGAGTCATAACGGCGTCTCCGACATCGTTGATCACGTGTTTCATACCGGGATTTCCGCTTAACATCACGGTGATTATGTGATGTATCGAAACACCTTCGGTATCGGGCATTTCAACCGCACTTTCAAGAAGCACGGGATTATCTCTGTTGTAAAGATATATTCCGAGTCCCACACCTTTAAAACTTTTTACGTCATCGTTTACAAATAATGACGCAAACCCGGCTCTTTTGCCGTCACGGCTCATCCATACGTCGTTTGCCGGCACATCATAGGGAACCTCGCTCTGATACATGTAAAGGCGTCCGCCTTCTCCGTTCCATACGGTCTGGTATTCGTGGAAATGTTCCACCATCAGCGCATACATCAAAACATCATTTCCGTTTATAACGATCCCGTTTTTGGTCACGTTTTTGTCCCATGCGACTTCATCGCCGTGATCGGCTCTCCATACCCAGAGGTTTTCACCGATGACTTTATCGGCATCTATAGTCACACAGCATTCTGCAACTGCGGGCTTATCCGTCGGCGTTCCTCCGACTCTGAAATAAACGTCTGAAAGACATATAGATTCACCCTTGCCTATATAAAGAAGGTTTTCGGACACTTTCTTTTGCCCGGAGGCATCTGTAACTGCGGGGCCTGCGTCAAATAAAAGCCC
>CACYCC010000014.1 GCA_902772805.1 uncultured Lachnospiraceae bacterium
AAGTTCCTCTTAGTGCTGCTTCGTTCCCGACCTGACACGGTTCGTGGATTCCCATTGCGCGAGACCAAATAAGATATGCGGGCCGTGCAGAAACAACACGGCGAGATTTATTCTACAATATGGTTCAAAAAGTTGCAATCAAAAATCGAGAGTTTCCGGCGCCGCAGTCGTCTCCGGCGACACAACGGTTCCCTTGCGCTCAGCCCTTTCATAGCGGACCCGGACGCGAAGTTCTTTAAAAAATGTTGTGAGTATTTCCGAGCATTCTTTTTCAAGCACTCCTCTTGTAACCTCCGCCTGATGGTTAAAGCAGTCCATCTGAAGGATGTTGAGAAGCGATCCGCCGCAGCCTGCTTTGGGATTCATGGAGCCCATAACGACTCTGTCCATCCTGGCCTGAATGATGGCTCCGCTGCACATCTGGCAGGGCTCAAGCGTCACATAAAGAGTACACCCCTCAAGTCTCCAGTCACCCATGTATCTGGAGGCTTTTTTGATGGCCGTGATCTCGGCGTGGCAAAGGGTTGATTTATCGGTGTTTCTGCGGTTATATCCGCGACCGATTATCTTGCCTTCGTACACGATCACGCACCCGATGGGCACTTCACCGAGCTTATAAGCCTTTTTGGCTTCCCTGAGAGCCTCTTTCATATATTTTTCATCTGTGGTAAGTTCTTTTTTCACGTTATTCTCCGCCCGGATCAAACCGGAATACGATCTGTTCATTGACTATTATACATTAAAAGACGACCGTGCGGGGAGTATAAAAAAAACGCCGGCTGTGATATGCTAATATTAATCGGAACATTGCCGGATACAGGCCGGGAACTTTGTTTAAAGCCTGAAATTGTTCGGAGCGGAGAGAAAATGCAAATACACGGGTTTAACAAAACAACACTGCTTGATTATCCCGGGATCGTGGCCTCCACGATATTTACGGGAAATTGTAATTTCAGATGCAGGTTCTGTCAGAATGCGGATCTGGTGCTGGATCCTTTGTCGCAGCCGCTTATAAGCGAGCAGGAAGTTCTGGATCACTTAAGAAAAAGAAAAGGCATTGTAAAAGGAGTCTGCATAACGGGGGGAGAACCCACGCTGCAGCCCGATCTTGCGGACTTTATCGGTAAGATCAAAGATATAGGAATGCTTGTTAAGCTTGACACAAACGGATACAGACCGGAAGTGACAGAAAGCCTTATAAAGGCCGGGCTTGTAGACTATGTGGCAATGGACGTCAAATCTTCGCTTGAGGGTTATTCCGAAATATGCGGTGTAAATATCGATACGGATAAGATAGTACAAAGCATTGAATTATTGCTTCACCAAAATACGGAATATGAATTCAGGACAACCGTCATAAAGGAATATCATAACGCAGAAACATTCAGAGCTATCGGGGAACTTATAAAAGGCGCGGATAAGTACTTTTTACAGGGGTATATAGATTCCGACCGTGTTATCGCCGGAGGACTTTCGGGTTATGAAAGAAAAGAACTCGAGTCATTTGCGGAAATAGTTTCCGCATATGTAAAAAAAGTTGACATAAGAGGCGTTGACTGACTTGTTTTTTTGCTGAAAATATGTGATAATTAATAAGCTTTTTAAAGTGGGTTTACGTAACCACTGTAAAGAGTATTGGGGGAAGTCTGATTTGGAAAAATCATGGCTTAAAGAGGATAGACTTTGAAACACAAAAGCTCAGGCCGTTTTAGCAAAATATGGGGAATATGTTTCCTGATCCTCATTCTTATTGGTCTAGCCGGCACAATTCTTACAATAAGATATGCCAAACAATCCGAAAGAGAGTTAAAATCTCTTTCTTTTGACTGGGAAATTGACAGCCCCGAAAACGAGGAGCTGTATGTTCTTGCGTCCGCCGGTTCTCAGTGGATGGACCAGGGCAAAGTCATAACCCAGTACGATATAGTTCTTGTCAACGAATCTCCTTATCCCATACATGACTGGAGAGTTACCATCAATGTTGCCGATGACAGTCTGATCGACAGTTCATGGAACGGTTTCTGGTCTCATGCAGGCGATAAGATCTTTTACGAACCCGCAGAGTTTAACAATAATGTCGCACCCGGTGAACGCAAATCCTTCGGTCTTGTTATGGTTTCCGCCGAACCTTTTACTATGAATGAGGTTACTCTTGACTACTATGAGTCGCGAGAACTCAAACGATATGCCGTGTTCTGGGTGTTTATCGGTATCATCGGTGCAGCCTCTATCGCATTTATATTTGTGGAAGTCGTTAATGCCAAGATCTCCAATTACGCCAAGACGCATGCGGCATACAAGGATCTCGTTAGTGAATCTCTTCGTACGATAGCAAATATCATCGATACCAAGGATGAATATACAAAAGGTCATTCCGTTCGTGTTGCGATCTATTCAAGGATGATCGCCGAGAGAATGGGCATGAATGAGCACGATCAGGAGAGGATATATTACATAGGTCTTCTTCATGACATAGGAAAAGTCGGCATTCCCGCAAGTATACTTACCAAACCCGGCCGTCTAAATGATGAAGAATTTGAGATCATCAAAAGACACCCTTCAATGGGCGCTCAGATCATGAAAGATTTTTCTTCGATCCCCGGTGTTCAGAACGGTATCAAGTATCATCATGAGAGATATGACGGTAAGGGCTACAACGAAGGATTAAAGGGCGAGGAGATCCCTCTTGAAGGAAGGATCATATGTGTTGCGGACTCTTATGACGCGATGTCCAGTAAGAGATGTTACCGTAATTCTCTTTCCTATGACTTTATCCTCGATGAATTAAAACGTAACTCCGGCACACAGTTCGATCCCGATATACTTGTCCATATGGTTGCATTGGTTGAGGAAGGATATGCGCCGATAAGTGACGCGGAAATGGAAGATTATGAGATTTAAATACAGTTTACTGCTGTTTATTACCGCGATCATCTGGGGTGCGGCGTTTGTGGCCCAGAGCGCGGGTATGGACTATATCGGTCCGTACACATTTAACTGCGTAAGATGTTACCTGGGAGTGATCGCATTGCTCCCGGTTATTATTGTAAAGGATACTCGCGCAAAAGAAACCCCGTGGAACGATAAACGTCTTATAACAGGCGGTATCGTATGTGGGTTATTCCTTTTTCTGGCAAGCACGTCCCAGCAGATCGGTATTGTGACGACATCTGCGGGTAAAGCCGGTTTCATTACCGCTTTTTATATCGTGATGGTGCCTGTCTTTTCTCTGTTTCTTCGTAAAAAACCCGGTAAATTCATATGGGTGAGTGTTTTGGCGGCCGTTGTGGGCTTATTTTTCCTGTGTATCAAAGATCCGTCCGATCTTTCCGTTGCAAGGGGAGATTATTTCATTTTAGCCTGTGCCGTACTGTTTGCCTTTCAGATACTTGCGGTCGATAAGTTTGCTCCCGGACTTGACTGTTTAAAGCTTGCGTGTTACGAGTTTTTGGTATGTGCGATCCTTGGAACCGGGCTTATGATATGGGAAAAGCCGAGTATCCCGTCAATTCTCGATGCATGGATACCGCTCGGCTACGCCGGATTCTTTTCCTGCGGTATAGCGTATACTCTCCAGATGGTGGCTCAGAAACAGGTAAAGCCTGCGGTCGCATCCATTCTTATGAGCATGGAATCCGTATTCTCGGTGCTTTTCGGTGCCATCATCTTAAAAGAAGTCCTGACGGGAAGAGAACTGCTGGGATGTGCGATCATGTTTGTCGCAGTCATACTTGCGGAACTTAATCCCGATGCTTTGTTTGAAAAGGTAGTGGCAAGGGGTGAACGCGTTTATCTTCGTGAAATAACCGCATCGGATACCGATGATATCATAAGATGGCGAAATTCCGAAAATGTCGTTAAGAACTTTATTTACAGGAAACCCGTTACCAGAAAAGACCACCTCAACTGGCTTAAGACAAAAGTTAAGACCGGACAGGTCCGCCAGTTCATACTATGTTTAAATGACACCGGAAACGGTATCGGAAGCATATACTTTCGTGATATAGATAACGAAAAACATACTTGTGAATTCGGGATATTCATAGGAGAAGAGGGTGCAACCGGAAAGGGATACGGATACGAAGGTCAGAAGCTTGCCATGGATACGGCCTTTGGCGAAATGGGCATGAAAGAAGTAGAGCTTCGCGTTCTTGAAGGTAACATACCTGCGATAAGAAATTACGAAAAATGCGGCTTTACGGTCGTTCCCGGACACGAAGAATTTACCGAAGCGGGCGAAAAAGTGATCTTTATGAAGGCCGTTGGGACATCATAAAGACCACATAGATCATTTGGATATTCTTTTTAATTTCATTATAAGACCGTGAACACGTTTTGAAAGAACCGGCGTCCTTGCAAGGATCGCAAGGTTCTTTTTTTCTTTTGCCGTAAGATACGGATTTGACTTCCAGGCGTCCTTTTCATCACGGATCTCTGAAATGACCTTTTGATAGCAGGCATTTTCGGGTGTCATAAGCGATACCGGAATATGCAAAAGAAACATAAGCCGCTGTACATATCTGAAACGTTCGGTTTCAAGAAGACATGAAGGGAAACGTTCTTTCATGACTTCAAAGGCATAATCGCTGTTGGCGATAACCGCCTCGTAAAGATGTGCCTTGTAACCGCTTCGCTGATTACTGCCGTTTCGGATCAGAATACTGTAATGCGGCTCTTCCACGGAATAAACGCCGTCGGTCTTCTGCAGCATCTCAAGTATCAAAAGAAGGTCTTCGTTAAGTTTATTTTCGGAAAAAGAAAACTGTTTGCAAAAGTCCGCTCTTATCAGCTTGGTGCAAAAAGAGGAATCGCCTTCGTGCATCATTAAGAGTCTGAAGTCTTCTTCGGAAGAGATAAAAGTAGTTTTCCCGGTGTTAAGGCGCGGACCTTTCAGCAACTCGCCGCTTTCCGAGAAGTCCTGCGACATTACTTCGGCAATGTCGGCATTGTTGTCACTTACGGCTTTGTAGAGTGTTTCATACATCGTTCTGTCCGCCCAGTCGTCCGCATCCAGAAAACCTATGTAGGCTCCGGCAGCTTCGCGGATACCGACATTCCTTGCGGAACTTGAACCGCCGTTTTGTTTGTGGATGACGCGTATGCGCGGATCGCGGGCGGCGTATTCATCGCATATCGCTCCGCTTTTATCGGTTGATCCGTCATCGATAAGCAGTATCTCAAGATTCGTATAGGTCTGTGAGATCACGTGTTCGAGAGATTTATTCAGATATTTTTCAACGTTGTAAACCGGTATTACAACACTTATTTTTTCTTTTTCCATGAATCGATCTTTCCGTTTATCTTATTTGACAGGGTGATCGCATTAAACGGGCGTTTTGCCTTTACGATACCGAAATTACGGGCTGCGGTATCGACATCCGGGAAACGTCCGGTCTTAACATAAGCATTATACATGCGAATAAAGCCCTTATCTTTCTCGGCCGGAAGGTGCCATATTGAAACGGGGTTACTGACTGTAACGGTGGATACAAGATAAAAATCTTCGGTCCAGAATCTGAATATATAAGGGGTTGCCGGAATGACCGGGATTTCCTTATATAAAAGGGCGGCAGCGATCGACCATAAACTTTCGTCTCCGATCGTAGCTTCAACATCGAAATTGTTTCCGGAAGCTTTTGCAAAAAGATCAAGGCAGACATCCATAAATCTTATAAGAGCTTCCTTGGGCCCGCACACAAATTCTCCGCCGTAATGGGTTATGGGAAGGACTTTTGCTTCTTCGGGACAGAGCCGTTCAAAGTCACGCCTGATCACATCCCTGTCGGGGTGCGAATAGGTGTGTCCCAGAGGATACAGCACGATACCCTTGTCGGCTTCGGACCAAAGGTCTTTGTAATCGTGCGTTGTATATGTATCCGCGTCAAGTAACAGGTATCTGTCATATCCACCCTCTTTTACCAGACCGTTAAGCACGCACATTTTGTAAAAAGCAAGCGACCACTGAAATTTATCGGGTAATACAAAGGAATCAAATTCGCGTTTTAGAACGGTTATACCGGCTTTTTTGAAACGGGCATCCCATTCACCCGGAAGTTCTATGTTTGTACACAGGCAAACGTCGTCGTCCGGATTTAACGTTTTTGCGCTTGCAAGCGACACCATCAGGTTTTTAAGATACATTTCCGTGGTGGTACTGTCTGCGGGTTTATTTAACTGTATAGAAGTCATAAGACCTTCTTTGAAAGCGAAGGCCGAAACGATAAGATTTTTCATACCGTAGATTATACCATTTTCTTGCATTTTTTAATATATTTATGCAAGGAAATCATTGACACGCTTATCCGTGCGGTTTTAAACTAAAAAACTAAAGAGAATAAAGGCACATTATTATGGAGGAAAGAGCCTATGAAGATAGCAATACTCGGATACGGAAACCTTGCAAGAGGTGTTGAAAGCGCGATCGCTCAGAACGCCGATCTTGAACTCGAATATGTTTTTACCAGAAGAGACCCTGCATCTGTAAAGGTCAAGACCGACGGAGTTATCGTCAGAAGCGCCGACGACATACTTAAATACAAGGAAGATATCGATGTACTCGTTATCTGCGGAGGAAGTGCGACCGATCTTCCCGAAATGACACCCAAGTATGCCAAAGACTTTAATGTAATAGACAGTTTTGATACACACGCACGTATTCCCGAGCACTTCGCAAATGTCGACAAGGCAGCCCGCGAAGGCGGACATACCGCTCTTATATCATGCGGATGGGATCCGGGAATGTTTTCACTCTTAAGGCTTTACGGAAATGCCATTCTTCCCGAAGGTCAGGATTACACATTCTGGGGCAAGGGCGTAAGCCAGGGACATTCCGATGCGATCAGACGCGTTAAGGGTGTAAAGAACGGCAAACAGTATACGATCCCTGTGGAAAGTGCCCTTGAAAGTGTAAGAAACGGTGAAAATCCCGTACTTACCACAAGGCAGAAACACACAAGAGAGTGTTTTGTAGTGCCCGAAGAAGGTGCGGATCTTGCAGCCATCGAGAAGGCGATCAAGACGATGCCCAACTATTTCGATGAGTACGATACGACCGTACATTTTATTACCGAAGAAGAGTTTGACCGCGATCACAAAGGTATCCCTCACGGCGGTTTCGTATTCAGAAGCGGTGTTACGGGCTTTGCAAAAGAAAACAAGCACGTCATAGAATACAGCTTAAAGCTTGATTCCAATCCCGAATTTACCGGATCTGTCCTTGTCGCTTACGCAAGAGCCATCTTTAAGTTAAATACGGAGGGAGTAACGGGATGTAAGACGGTGTTTGACATCGCACCCGCATATCTATCACCCCTTTCGGGAGAAGAGATCAGAGCACACTTATTATAGTGTATTCGGAGGAAGCAATGAATTCATATATCGAATCAGTCGATTTTTTTAAGGGTAACGATCCCGAAGATATAGTTGCAACATACGGAACACCCGTATATGTATACAACGAGGATATCATCAGAAAGCATATGCAGGCGGTGACCAAGGTCATCACCAGATATCCCTATACCGCCAATTATTCCATCAAGGCAAATACAAACTTAAGCATTTTAAAGATCGCTCTCGAAGAGCACGTAAACTGTGATGCCATGAGCGTCGGCGAGATCAAGATGCTTGAGAAAGTCGGATTTCCTTACGGACGCATTTTCTTTGTACCCAACAATGTTTCAAACGATGAGATGCAGTATGCGATAGACCGCAATATCATGACAAGCCTTGATTCGCTTGAGCAGCTTGCACAGTACGGTGAGCTTAATCCCGGCGGAAAGTGTGCGGTCAGGATCAATCCCGGAGTTGGCGCAGGTCATCACGAAAAAGTCGTGACCGCCGGCAAAAAGACTAAATTCGGTATTTCCGAAGAATTCATACCGCAGATCTTTGAAACGGCAGAAAAATACAATCTTAGGATAGCGGGTATAAACCAGCACATCGGATCGCTCTTTATGAAGCCCGATCCTTATATCGCTGCTGTTGAAAATCTGTTAAGGATCGCCAAGCAGTTTGAGGATCTTGAGTTCATAGATTTCGGTGGCGGATACGGCATTCCTTATCACAAACTTGATGATGAACCCGAATATCCCATGGAAGAGTTTTGTGCAGCACTTGAACCGATACTTGATAAGTTCGTGGTTGAATACGGCCATGCACCTTTATTTAAATCGGAACCCGGCCGTTACTGTGTTGCCGAGGGAAGCGTGATCTTATCAAGAGTCCATGCGGTCAAGGAAAACAACGAAAAGATATACGTCGGAACGGATTGCGGCATGAACGTGCTCGTGCGTCCTTCCATGTATGATTCATGGCATGACATCGAAGTGTTAAGAGACGGCAAAGTCGTACCGCGTACGGATATGCGCGAAGTAAACATAAGCGGAAACATATGCGAATCGGGAGATCTTCTGGCTCACGACAGACTTCTTCCCGGAACCCGAAAAGGCGACCTTTTATGTATTCTTGATACGGGAGCATACGGCTACAGCATGTGTTCAACATACAATTCCCGTCCCAGACCCGCGGAAGTCATGATAAAGTCCGACGGCAGCGTTAAACTCATTCGTCATGCCGAAACATACGAAGACCTTTTTGCTCTTTACGAAGGTATCGAATAGCAAGGAAAAACATACAAAAGATTTTAAAGAATCGGCTTCATTTTGTAAGAAATCATTCTTGATAAATACGGCGGTATAAATTAACCTATACGTAGATTTAAAGACGAAGGAACAAACATGATACTTTCCCCCTCGATCCTGGCGGCGGATTTTGCCGTGCTGGGTCATCAGATAACAGAAGCGGACCGCGCAGGCGCGGATTATATCCATATCGATGTTATGGATGGTCTGTTTGTTCCCTCGATTTCTTTCGGAATGCCGCTCATTTCTTCGATCCGTAAAGTTACCGACAAAACCTTTGATGTTCATCTGATGATAGAGGATCCGATCCGTTATATTCCGGAATTCGTAAAATGCGGCGCGGATATCATTACCGTTCATTACGAGGCATGCAAAGATGTCGATACAACGATAGAAGCGATCAAGAAAGAAGGCATCAAGGCCGGTCTTTCAATTAAACCCGGTACATCGACAAGTGTTCTTTTTCCCTATCTCGATAAAGTTGATATGGTGCTTGTGATGACCGTGGAGCCCGGATTCGGCGGACAGCATTTTATAGATTCTACACTTGATAAGATAAGCGATGTACGCAAAGAGATCACGCGTCGTAACCTTTCGACCGATGTTGAGATCGACGGCGGCGTGACCCGTGAGAATATAGGTACCATCTTAAATGCCGGTGCGAACGTGATCGTAGCCGGTTCGGCGGTGTTCAAAGGTGACATTGCCGACAATGTAAAGTATTTTAAAGATTTTGTTACAAGTGATATTAAAAACCTCTGATCTCTAGAGGTTTTTTCCATACATATAAGAATGATCATCAGGAGGCATAGGCAATGGCAAAAAGAACAGACATCAAAAAAGTACTGATAATCGGGTCGGGACCGATCATCATAGGACAGGCGTGCGAATTTGACTATTCCGGCACACAGGCCTGCAAAGCTTTACGAAAACTCGGATACGAGATCGTGCTGGTCAACTCAAACCCCGCAACGATCATGACAGACCCCGGCATTGCCGATGTTACCTATATAGAGCCTCTTAATGTTAAGCGTCTTGAGCAGATAATCGCAAAAGAACGCCCCGATGCCATCCTTCCAAACCTTGGCGGACAGTCGGGACTTAACCTGTGCTCGGAACTTGCAACCGAGGGAATACTTGATAAATACGGCGTTAAGGTCATTGGTGTTCAGGTTGACGCGATCGAACGCGGCGAGGACAGAATAGAATTCAAGAATACCATGAACAAGCTCGGCATCGAGATGGCCAGAAGTGAGGTTTCATATTCGGTTGACGAGGCGCTTGCGATCGCAGACAAGCTCGGATATCCCGTGGTACTTCGTCCCGCATATACGATGGGCGGAGCCGGCGGCGGTCTCGTTTACAACAAAGAGGAACTGCGTACCGTCTGCGAAAGAGGTCTTAAGGCTTCACTTGTGGGACAGGTTCTTGTCGAAGAGTCGATACTCGGATGGGAAGAACTTGAGCTTGAGGTTGTACGTGATGCCAAAGGCCAGATGATAACCGTATGTTTCATCGAAAACATCGATCCCCTCGGTGTTCATACCGGTGACTCTTTCTGCTCGGCTCCCATGCTTACGATCTCCGAAGATGTGCAAAAAGAACTTCAGCGTCAGGCCTACAAGATCGTTGACGAAGTAGGCGTTATCGGCGGTACCAACGTTCAGTTCGGACACGATCCCAAATCGGGACGTATCGTGGTAATAGAGATCAATCCCAGAACTTCCAGATCTTCGGCACTTGCTTCCAAGGCAACGGGATTCCCGATCGCGCTTGTATCGGCAATGCTGGCATCGGGACTTACCCTTGACGAGATCCCCTGCGGTAAGTACGGTTCGCTTGATAAATATGTTCCCGACGGCGATTATGTCGTTATCAAGTTCGCCCGCTGGGCATTCGAGAAATTCAAAGGTGTTGAAGACAAGCTCGGCACACAGATGCGTGCCGTAGGTGAAGTCATGAGCATCGGTAAGACCTACAAAGAAGCTTTCCAGAAGGCTATCAGAAGTCTTGAGATCGGCAGATACGGTCTCGGATTTGGTGCGGATTTTAACGAGAAGAGCCTTGAAGAACTTTATAAGCTCTTAAGCTTCCCTACCAGCCAGAGACAGTTCATCATATATGAAGCCATCAGAAAAGGCGCCGATCTTGAAAAACTTTACGATCTTACCAAGATCAAGATGTATTTCCTTGAGCAGATGAAGGAACTTGTTGACGAAGAAGAAGAGATCCTTAAATACAAGGGCTCCATGCTTCCCGACGATGTACTCATAAAGGCCAAGAAAGACGGTTTTGCGGATAAGTATCTTTCAAAGATCTTAGAGATCCCCGAAGAGGATATCCGTAACCGCCGTATAGACATCGGATGCGAAGAACAGTGGGAAGGCGTACATGTAAGCGGTACCGAGAACAGCGCATATTACTATTCAAGCTATAACTGCGAAGACGGTGACAAAGTCAACACAGACCGTCAGAAGATCATGATCTTAGGCGGCGGTCCCAACAGGATCGGTCAGGGTATCGAATTTGACTATTGTTCGGTTCATGCGGCACTTGCTCTCAAGAAGCTCGGATTCGAGACGATCATAGTAAACTGTAACCCCGAGACGGTTTCAACCGACTACGATACATCCGATAAGCTCTATTTTGAGCCTCTTACTCTTGAAGATGTATTAAGTATTTACAAAAAAGAAAATCCTGTCGGCGTCATAGCACAGTTCGGAGGCCAGACTCCTCTTAACCTTGCAGCAGAGCTTAAAAAGAACGGCGTTAAGATACTGGGAACTTCACCTGAGGTAATCGATCTTGCGGAGGACAGAGATCAGTTCCGTGCAATGATGGATAAACTCGGAATTCCCATGCCCGAGGCGGGAATGGCAGTTACCGTTGACGATGCTTTAAAGGTAGCCGGTGAGATCGGTTATCCCGTAATGGTTCGTCCTTCGTACGTACTCGGCGGACGCGGAATGGAAGTCGTACACGATGACGACTCCTTAGTTGAATACATGAAGGCAGCTATCGGCGTTACACCCGACAGGCCTATACTGATAGACAGATTCTTACGTCACGCTACCGAATGTGAAGCAGATGCGATCTGTGACGGACAGCATGCATTTGTTCCCGCGGTTATGGAACATATCGAGCTTGCGGGTATCCATTCGGGTGACTCGGCTTGTATCATTCCTTCCATGAACATATCAGCCGAAAACTTAAAGACGATAGAAGATTATACACGTAAGATCGCCGAAGAGATGCATGTACAAGGTCTTATGAACATGCAGTACGCGATCGAGAACGGCAAGGTCTACGTTATAGAAGCCAATCCCCGTGCATCCCGTACCGTACCGCTTGTATCAAAGGTATGCGGCATTCAGATGGTACCTCTTGCAACAGAGATCGCAACACGTGAGATAACAGGCAAGCCTTCGCCCATCGCAGGCCTTAAGCAGTCGATAATCCCTTATCACGGTGTCAAGGAAGCGGTATTCCCCTTCAATATGTTCCCCGAAGTCGATCCCGTACTCGGACCCGAGATGCGTTCGACCGGTGAGGTTCTCGGAATATCCGAAAACTTCGGCGAGGCATTCTTTAAAGCCCAGGAAGCAACTCAGACAATGCTTCCGCTTGAAGGAACGGCACTTGTGAGCGTCAACGACCGCGACAAGCCCGAACTTCTCGATGTCATAAAGATCCTTGCCGATGCCGGCTTTGACTTTGTGGCAACCGGACGCACATATGAACTTATCAAAGAAGGCGGATTCAAGGTAAGGAAAGTTTCCAAGATGTATGAAGGACGTCCCGATGTATCGGACTTCATCATCAACAAGGAAGTTTCGCTTGTCATCAACACTCCCATCGGCAAGAAGGGTGCACAGGATGACTCATACATCCGTAAAGCAGCCATCAGAGCAAAAGTTCCTTACATCACCACGATGGCAGCCGCCAAGGCAACCGCTCTTGGTATTAAGGCAGTCAAGGAAGGCCATGTTTCCGCAGTCAAGTCACTTCAGGAACTTCATGCTTCCATCAGAAAAGCCGACTGATCGTCAAAACCGGACGGTAATAATGAATAATATGCACTTTTTAGGGGCTTCGAGCGATCGAAGCCCCTTTTTTCTTAAATTTTCTTAAAGCCTTTTTAATGAATCATTCAGTTTTTCACAAAGTCCTCTTCAGAACTCTACTGTATATTTATTAATTGTAAGAAAAAAGTATGATAAAAAGCCGGAGTAATAACCTCAAGGGGTGCGGACGGCATGAGGGGAGAAGAGATGAAAAAGTTTTTACGTTCCATCGCACTTGCAGCTGCGATGACAATGATCCCTTTACTGATCGCGGGATGCGGCGGTAAAGAAAAACCCGATCCTGTGGATGACGGATACATATACGTTCCCACCATTCATAACATTGAACTCGGAGTAGGCGAAACGGCAGATATGATAAAGCTTGAAAACGGAAAGATCCGGTACTCGCTTACCAAACATGACAAAGATTACAACTTAACATCTTTGAAGATCCATTCCGAAGATATCGACGGAAGCAATGTTTCGGAGATCGAATTAAAAGACCCTTTTGAAAAAGAAGAATATCTTCAGAATATATATTATTATGAAGATTCAACAAAGATCATGACGGTAAAATATGATAAGGAGGAAGTGGCCTCATACAGTTTTAAGACTTTCGACAGATCCGGAAACTGTATATCCAATGAACCCATTACCGATCTTAATAACGAAAATCCCTCTTATCTGACGCCGGGCGGTGTCGATGCACAGGGAAACTATATATTTACCGACGACTATAATATATACAAGCTTTCACCCGAAGGAAAACTGATCGACAAGGTAACACATGATTCTTTCGTAATGGATGCTTTTACCGACAACAGCGGAAATGTTTATGTAAGAACCTTCGACAATACGGGATCGTTCTTAAAAAAGGTCGATTTTGAAAAAAAGAAAATAGGCGAAAATCTTAAAAACGTACCGGACGATGTAGGTAAAATGTTTGATATCGGTGACGGAAAGTACCTTATGTTTACATCGGACTGGCTGTGTGAATATTCTCTCGAAGCGGGCGATTACGAAAAGATCGTTAAATACATGGATATCGATATGCCTTCTCCCATGCCCGATGCGGCCTGGAAAAACGACGACGGTTCCATTTCGTTTATTTATACCGACTGGAGCTCTCCGGATTCTCTTCCCGAGTATGTAACATTAAGAAAAGAAGTCAAGACCGCAGATTCGGATAAAAAAGAACTTGTACTCGGAGTGGGAAATGCAGACGATGGTCTTAAAAATGCGGTGATGTCATATAACCGTTCAAACGGCGATTTCAGGATCGAAATACGCGAATATACCGATGAAAAGACATGGAAGTTCGATTCGGATCGTTTAAAGGCGGATCTTTCCGCAGGAGCGCTTGATATAGTGGCTGTCAGAGATATCGAAGATGCATACAGACCCGAAGACTATACCGATCTTACCAAATATTTAAACGAAGATAACGACATAGATATGGCCGATTACTTTGAAAATGTTTTCAAAGCTTCGGAATATAAGGGAAAACTTAATTCGATCCCCACAGCGTTTGCGGTAAAGGGACTTGTAGTCAACAAGGATTATTTTAGCGGCAATTCATTTACGTATGATGATTATATTAAACTCATAGAACAAAATCCGGATAAAAAGGTGCTTCCTTATTTTATGCCTGCCGACTTTTTGTATAACAGCGTGATCTACGGCGGCGATAAATTTGTGGATTATGATAATGCCAAATGCAATTTTGACTGTGAAGAGTTCATAAAACTCATGGAAGTATCCAAGAATCAGTTCTCCGACGAGAAAGCACTGGAAAACTTTGATATTTTCTCATCTATCCAAAAAGGTGAAACGATAATATCAGATCTGAGCGTATATGATTATATGGAAGTTCAGATATATGCAAAGATACTCGGGGACAAATTCAATCCCGTGGGATTTCCCGGAAAAGACGGCTCTTCGTTTGCGGTATATCCCGTTGCAAGTTATGCGATACCCGCCAACAGTAAAAACAAAGACGGCGCATGGCAGTTTATAAGAACGCTTTTACTTGATAAGAATCAGGGATCTATGAATTCGCCAGCTTTCCCGGTCAAAACAAAGTTTTTTGAGCAGCAGATCGACAGACTTTTAAACGGCAGTTCCAGCATGGGCGGATCGGTAATGACGGGAGATACGGTCATCGAACTCGGCGCACCTACTGCCGAAGATGTCGGGATGATCAGAGATCTTGTGGATAAAGCGGAGCTTATCGTTCATGAGGATAAGGGTATTTACAATATCATCGCAGAAGAATATGACTCATACTCAAAAGGCGGTAAGAGTGCCGAAGAAGTAGCTAAGATAATACAAAGCCGTGTATCGATATATCTTGCCGAGCAGTACGGCTGATCTTAAAAATACAGATCTGCTCTGCAGATCATGAAAATACAGATCTGCTGAGCTGATCAATAATCAATATATGAAATGTTAAAAAAGGCGCCGGCTGAATGCCGGCGCCTTTGATATTTTTATTTGTCCTTTTCAAGAGCTTTATAAACAACAGCTGCTAAAGCCGCACCTACAAGGGGACCTACTATAAATACCCATACAACTGCGATGGGAACAGTGTTTCCCGATATTGCCGCAACGATGGCGGGACCGAGACTTCTTGCGGGGTTAACGCTGGTTCCGGTAAGTCCTATGCCGAGGATATGTACAACAACGAGTGTGAAACCGATAACAAGTCCGGCAAAAGATCCGTGAGAAGCCTTTGATGAAGTTACACCCAAAATTGCGATAACAAATATAAAAGTAAGAACTATCTCGACAAGAAGACCTGCAACGGGATTATCTCCGACTCCGGTAAGACCGTTTGTTCCGAATCCGCCGGTTAAGTCGGGAACACCGCCGAGCTTAAAGATGAGAGCCAGTAATCCCGAGCCTGCAAATGCTCCGAGACACTGAGATATAACATAAGCAACAAATTCTTTGACATCCATGCCGCCGCTTAACAATACACCGAGAGATACGGCGGGATTGATGTGACAACCCGAGATGTTACCGATACTGTAAGCCATTGCTACGATCGTAAGACCGAAGGCAAATGCCGTGAGCAGATATCCGCATCCCGAACTTGCATCGCATCCTACCAGCATTGCGGTACCGCAGCCCAGCACCACGAGAGTCATTGTTCCGATAAATTCAGCCAAATATTTCTTCATTTGATCAACCCTCCTTATTTGCGGTATTTTGAATAATACCGATAACATGATTATAGCATTTTTGTGACGGATATTGAATCGGTTCGATTTTAATTATATATTATTTACATGTCCGGCAAATTTTCATCGAAGATCAATTCCATAATTATACTGATGATCACGCTTATACTGGCGGGGCTTTCGGCTGCGCTTTTATTTTTCTTTTTTTCTTTTAACAAAAAGCTCAACCGTACCGAGGAAGACACGGTATACAAAAGATACTATGCCATGATCACCGGTAACGACGAATCGAATTTTGTGGATTCCCTGTATGATTCAATGATCGCCCACGCTACCGATCAGGAATCGTACGTAGAGATACTCTCCAAAAATCTTTCCCAGGAATATTCGGACCGGGAGCTTGTAAAGATAGCCATAGCTTCGAATGTTGACGGCATCATCCTTTATGCCGATGACAACAGTGAATTGAGCGATCTGATAAACGAGGCCAATGAAAAGAACATTCCCGTTATAACGCTCTTCAACGACTTTGACCTGTCCGAAAGGCTTTCTTTTGTCGGTATTTCCAACTACAACCTCGGCAAAGAATACGGAAATCTCATAATCGGGATGATGGACGAAAACATTTTAAAAGACGATGTGATCAAAGTCTGTGTGCTCGTGGATGCCAATTCGGGTGATTCGGGCCAGAATGTTTTGTTCAGCGCCATTTCCGAAACTATTGAAAAAGAACACAAGCTGCATCCCTATACTCATAAACCGGCTGAAGTCAGAGCTTATCCCGTTGACACCTCAAACAGTTTTTCGGTTGAGGAATCTGTAAGGAATCTGTTAATGGACACTTCAACGGACAAACCCGATGTTGTGGTATGCCTTACCGAAAACGAGACTACCAGCATGTATCAGGCCGTTGTCGATTACAACGAGGTCGGAAGTATCAACATTTTGGGATTTTATGATTCTCCGGCCATATTAAAGGGTATAGAGAGAAACGTTATATATGCCACGATATCGATCGATACCGACGAGATCGCAAAATCCTGTATAGATGCCTTAAGCGAATATTATGAGCTGGGAAATACAAGTGAATACAACACTGCGGACATCAAGGTCATTAACCGCAGTAACCTGAATGAGTATAAAGAGGAGGACGAAAATGAGAAATAAATTTCGTAACCTCTCTTTACAATATAAGATAACATTCATCACGCTCTTGTTAAATCTTATCGTGTTTGCGATAAACGTTGTTCTTTTGGTGAGCATCAACAATATGTCCGACAGGATCGATTCGGTATACAGGGCGAACCTTCAGTTAAACGACATACAGTCCTCGCTTAATGAAGTTCAGGACAATATGACCGAATACTTAAACGTAAAAACGAGTGATGCGCTTGAGGATTATTACCGAAGCGCACAGGCATACAGGAATCTGATCTCAGGTCTTGACAGCCGAATCACTCAAAGTCCGATAGGGCGTATGGGCCGGGCCATTTACAACATGTCCGAGAATTATCTTGACGAGACCGAACAGACGATAGAAGCCAAGCGAGGCCGTAATGTCGAAAAATATCATGTAAGATACGACGAGGCTACGGCTCTTTACGGATATATCAGCACATATGTCTACAGTCTTAACAATGAGCAGTTCAGGGAAAACTCCGATAATTACCGTGAAATGGTCAATGCGTTCAGACTGTTTGAGACACTCGGTAACATCATCATGTTCGGCGTTATCCTTTCCAATGCATTCCTTATCATGAGACTTACCGCCGAGCTCACAAGACCTCTTAAATCTCTTACCGGTATGGCGACGGAAGTTTCCAAGGGTAATTTTGACATAGAACCTTTACCTGTCTATTCCGAAGATGAGATCGGTGTCGTTACCAAGACCTTCAACAAGATGGTTGTCAGCATTCAGGACTATATCGTAAAGATCCGCGAGAGTGCCACCGTGGAGCAGCAGCTTAGGGAAAAAGAACTCCTGATGGAATCACATCTTAAGGATGCACAGCTTAAGTACTTACAGGCGCAGATAAATCCGCATTTTCTTTTTAATACGCTTAACGCGGGTGCGCAGCTTGCAATGATGGAAGGCGCGGACAGGACATATGAATATGTTCAGGTCATGGCGGAGTTTTTCAGATATAATGTTAAGAAAGGTTCACAGACCGTTACGATAGGCGAGGAACTTGAACTGGTCGACAATTATATCTATATATTGAATGTTCGTTTTTCGGGTGATATCAAATACGAAAAAGAGATAGATAAGGCTCTTCTGGGTGTTGAGATGCCCAGCATGATCTTGCAGCCCATAGTCGAAAACTGTGTCAACCACGGTATACGCGACATGATGGGTGAAGGAAAGATAACCGTAAAGGTTTATTCGATCGATAACACCGCCTGCATAAGTGTCGAGGATAACGGTGTCGGAATGAGTGAGGAAACGATAGCAAGGCTCATGAGCGGTCAGCCCGTCACAAAAGATGACGGAAGGTCGTCGACCGGTATCGGAATGGATAACGTAATGGCAAGGCTTAAGCTGTTTGCCGGATACGATGAAGTTATGGGTATTGAGAGCGAAGGCGAAGGCAAGGGTTCAAAATTCACCATTTATCTTGATATGAAAGAAGCTTAGTAAAAACAGTACGTACGAAACGGAGAACTATGTACAAGATAATGCTTGCCGATGACGAAGGAATAGTCATCGATTCACTTAAGTTTATACTTGAAAAAGAATTCGGGGATGACATCGAGATACAGTTTGCCAAGACCGGAAGAAATGTTATCGAGCTTGCCGAACATTACAGACCCGATATTGCGATAATGGATATCCAGATGCCGGGGATCAACGGTATCGATGCCATGCGTGAGATCAGAAGCACCAACGAAAATGTGATATTTATCGTAATGTCGGCGTATGACAAGTTCGACTATGCCCAGGAAGCCATGAAACTCGGTGCCATCGAATATATCACAAAACCGATGGACAGAGATAAGATGATCGCAGCCGTAAAAAGCGCGATGTCTCTTGTAAGCGAGATGAAGGACAGGCGTTCCAACGATCTTTTGGTACGCGAAAAACTGGAAACCGTAGTGCCGATACTTGAAAACGGACTTATATACAATATCCTTTTCCAGGAACACTTTGAAGAGGATATAGAAAACTACAAGAACATGCTTGATATCCACAGCGAATTTGCCTATATGCTGGTGCTTGTCTCGGGTGATTCCAAGGAAGGCAACCACATGACCAACGCCGTGGGTGCAAGTGTCAGGCTCCAGCAGCACTACAAGGAAATACGTGAGTTTTTAAAACAGTATTTTACATGTGTGGTCGGCAATGTCATGGGTAACAAGATCGCCGTTCTGGTGCCGTACGATAAGGCAAGTTTTGACTATGACGAGAGAGGAAGAGTGATAGCCAAGGCCAGAGAACTGGCACACAAACTATCGGAACGCACCGATATTTCTTTCAGAATAGGTATAGGGCGTGCAAATCTTATAGGAAAGATGGCGGAATCCTACAGAGAGGCGATCGATTCCCTCGTCATCACGACCAATACCGTGGCTCATGCCGATGACCTTCCGATAGGATGCGAATATGATACGGATTACCCTATCAATACCGAAAAACAGCTGTTTGATGAGATAAGCCGCGGAAGAGTCGATGCGGCAATAAGGGCGGCAGCAGACTTTTTTGAATGGTTAAAAACTCAGGATATTATGGATGTAAGGCTTAAAGTGCTTGAGTTTTCACTTCGCGCGGAGAGTAAAGCCTATGAATCCGGAGGTATGACCTATAACGTTTCAAGCCGCCATGACTATCTTCCCACGGTAATGGGCTTAAACGATATGGACAGCTTATGGGAGTGGTTTCGCGACAGGATCACAAATTCGGTCACCCACATCTCAAACAAAAACACCGAAACATCCAACGAGGTTGTGGAAGCGGCCAAAAAGTACATCGAAAGCAATTACAACAAAAATATCACGCTTGAAGACGTATCGATGCGTGTAAACATAAGCGCCTATTATTTAAGCCGTATTTTCAAAGAATCAACAGGCGAGAACTTTATCGATTATCTCACCAATTTAAGGATAGAACGGGCCAAGGAGCTTATCAGCACAACGCAGTATTCCATGAAAGAGATCTGTAATATGTGCGGATATTCCGATCCCAATTATTTTTCAAAGTCATTTAAAAAGAATGTCGGAGTTACTCCGACCGAGTACAGAGAGGGAAAGTAAGTGAAAAGAAAGATCGGTGCATTGCTGGTTTTTATGTGTCTTATTCTTTCATCCTGCGCAAGTCATGATGCGGATGAAGTTAAGGCAGGGGAAAAGGGAGAAGAAAAGATCGAGATAGGAATGAGCTTTGACTCGTTCGTTATCGAGAGATGGCAGCGTGACAGAGACGTATTTGTGTCCACTGCCAAGGAACTGGGCGCAACAGTCGATGTTCAGAGTGCCAGCGGAGATGTTAAGAAACAGATCGAGCAGATAGAATACTTTATCAAAAAGAACGTGGATGTCATAGTTATAATCTGTATCGATTCGGATTCTTTGAAAAATGTCGTGTCGAAGGCCAAAGACGCGGGGATAAAGGTTGTTGCCTATGACCGTCTTGTCATGAATGCGGATGTCGATCTTTATATAACATTCGATAATGAAATGGTCGGCACACTTATGGCAACGGCTTTGGCTGACAACAATCCCGAAGGCGGAAGGGTACTGATGCTTGAGGGTTCACCGCTTGACAACAATGTTCCTATGGTAAAAAGCGGTTTTGCCAAAGTCTGCGGTGAGCGGAATATGACGATAGCGTATTCAACATACTGCGACGGATGGCGCGCCGAACTTGCGGCAGATTATGTATATGAGCACGAAGATGTCATCAATGATGTTGATGCGATCATGTGCGGCAACGATAACATTGCGGGCCAGGTCATAAGGGCTCTTTCCGAGAAACGTCTGGCGGGAGAGATTCCCGTGGTCGGACAGGATGCGGATCTTGAGGCATGTCAGAGGATAGTCGAAGGCACTCAGACCATGACGGTTTACAAGCCGGTTGAAAAGCTTGCGCGCCGGGCGGCCGAATGTACGATAAGTCTTGCCAAGGGTGAAGAACTTATCGGGGATGACGTTACCACAATAAATGACGGAACATACGATATTTCTTATATAGGTCTTGAACCTGTGGCGGTTACGCTTGACAATATCAATGAAGTGATAATTAGCAGCGGATTCCACAACAAGGAGGATGTATATTTAAATGCCCCCGAGCTTATGCCCTAGGCAACAGGCTTAAAATAAGGAATCATCCAAGTGGAATGTAAATTTTTAATAGTAAAAAATTGCGATTACCGGCCGGAAGTGCAAAAATTTCCAAGCCGGTTTTCTTTTTTCTTAAGAAATTGAAAAGAATTTCAAGTTACGTAAAAATTAATTCCCTGTTAACTGTGTTAGTATGACGGTGTAGTTAATAACAACCACACAAACTTTTAGGGAGGAAAAAAAGCAATGAAAAAAATCTTAAGTCTTATCCTTGCACTTGCTATGGTTGCTACATTGTTCGGATGTGGCGGCGGAGCAGCAGGCGGAAACAAAGTTGGTGTTGCAATGCCTACCAAATCTCTTCAGAGATGGAACCAGGACGGCGACAACATGAAGAAGGCCCTTGAGGCAGCAGGTTACACCGTAGACCTTCAGTACGCAGATAACAGCGTAGAAACTCAGGTTTCTCAGATCGAGAACATGATCAACTCAGGATGTAAGGTTCTCGTTATCGCTTCTATCGAAGGCGATTCACTCGGAACAGTTCTTGCACAGGCAAAAGAAAAAGGCGTTAAGGTTATAGCTTATGACCGTCTTATCATGAACTCCGACGCAGTTTCCTACTATGCAACATTCGATAACTACATGGTAGGTACCAAGCAGGGCGAATATCTTGAAAAAGAACTCGGCCTTAAGGAAGGCAAAGGCCCCTTCAACATCGAGCTCATCACAGGTGACCCCGGCGACAACAACGCTCGTTTCTTCTTCGGTGGTGCTATGGATGTTCTTCAGCCCTACATCGACAGCGGCAAGCTCGTAGTTAAGTCAGGACAGGTTGACTTCGATACCGTTGCTACCCAGAGCTGGTCAACAGAAAACGCTCAGAACAGATTCGATGCTATCATTTCCGCAAACTATGCAGACGGAACAAAGCTTGATGCAGTATTGGCTTCCAACGACTCAACCGCTATGGGTGTTACCAACGCTCTTGTAGCAGCAGGCTTCACACCCGGCGAAAACTGGCCTCTTATCACCGGTCAGGACTGTGACGTAGCTAACGTTAAGAACATGATCGAAGGCAAGCAGGCAATGTCTATCTTCAAAGATACACGTACACTTGCAGCTAAGACAGTTGAAATGGTTGACGCTATCATGAAGGGTACAGATGCCCCCGTTAACGATACCAAGACATATGACAACGGAACAGGAATCATTCCTTCATACCTTTGCGAGCCCGTATTCGCAGACATCAACAACTACAAAGAGTTACTTATCGACTCCGGTTACTACACCGAGGATCAGCTTAAGTAATACAACCTAATGATCATTGCAGGCGGGGCAATAACCCGCCTGCATATTTATGAAAACGCAACTTTTTATACAGGAGGAATTAAATTGGCTGAGCATATTCTTGAAATGAAAAACATAACCAAAACATTCCCCGGCGTTAAAGCATTGGACAATGTCAATCTTCAGGTGGAGAGAGGTGAGATCCACGCTCTCGTCGGTGAAAACGGTGCCGGAAAATCCACACTGATGAATGTACTCAGCGGTATCTATCCCTTCGGAACATATGAGGGAGATATCGTTTACAACGGTAATGTGTGTGAATTTCACACTATCAAGGACAGTGAGGCGCTTGGAATAGTTATCATTCACCAGGAACTTGCACTTGTTCCTTATATGACGATTGCTGAAAATATGTTTCTGGGTAACGAACGCGGAAACAATCTGAAAATCGACTGGAATGAAACGAATGATCTTTCGGCGAAGTATTTAAAGATGGTAGGTCTTAACGAATCGCCGCAGGTTCTGATTAAAGATATAGGTGTCGGCAAGCAGCAGCTTGTGGAAATAGCCAAGGCACTTGCCAAAAATGCAAAATTACTGATACTGGATGAGCCCACTGCTTCGCTCAACGAAGAAGATTCAAAGGCCCTGCTCGATCTTCTTCTTAAGTTTAAACAGGACGGACTTACATCCATCATCATTTCGCACAAACTCAATGAAGTATCATATGTTGCGGATAAGATAACCGTTATCCGAGACGGTATGACGATTGAAACTCTGGACAAAGAGACGGACGATATTTCCGAGAGTCGTATCATACAGGGCATGGTCGGACGTGAACTCTCCGATCGTTTCCCCAAGCGTGAGAGCCACATAGGCGATATCAAGTTTGAGGTAAAGAACTGGAGCTGTTATCATCCCATATATTCAGAGCGGAAAGTTGTTGACAATGTTTCCATCAATGTCCGCAAGGGTGAGATAGTCGGAATATCCGGACTTATGGGAGCGGGACGTACCGAACTTGCCATGAGTGTTTTCGGAAAGAGTTACGGTGTTGAGATATCGGGCGAAACATATATTGACGGACAGAGGGTTCATATGAACACCGTGGCCGAAGCAATAAAACATAAACTTGCCTATGTTACCGAAGATCGTAAGGGTAACGGACTTATCCTTTCAAATACGATCAAGATCAATACCTCACTTGCAAATCTTGCGGATGTCAGCAAGGGACAGGTGATCGATAAAGACAAGGAATTTGCGGTAGCACAGGATTATCGTGAAAAGTTAAAGATAAAATGTCCTACTGTAGAGCAGAACGTAGGTAACTTAAGCGGCGGTAACATGCAGAAGGTTCTTTTGGCCAAGTGGATGTTCGCGAATCCCGATGTGCTGATACTCGATGAGCCCACAAGAGGTATCGATGTCGGTGCCAAGTACGAGATCTACTGCATCATGAACCAGCTGGTCGCAGAAGGTAAGTCGGTAATAATGATATCATCCGAAATGCCTGAGATACTGGGTATGTGCGATCGAATCTACATCATGAACGAAGGCAAAATAGTCGGTGAGCTTGATGCCAAAGATGCTACGCAGGAAACCATCATGTCTCACATTATTAAGGCCGGTTAAGGAGGAAAAGATGAACAAAAGCGCAATTGACTTTATCAAAAAATATACGATGATATTTGTTTTGATCATCGTGTACGCATTCTTTGCTTGGCGGACCGGGGGAACTATTTTGCTTCCGATGAACGTATCAAGTCTTATCTCACAGAACGCATACGTATTTATTCTTGCAACAGGTATGCTGCTGTGTATACTGACCGGTGGTAACATCGATCTTTCCGTCGGTTCGGTAGTTTGTTTCGTAGGTGCGGTGGGAGCCGTGCTGATGGTCAACCTCAAGGTGCCGATGATATTATCCGTTATCATCATGCTGGTACTGGGTACCGCGATCGGAGCATTCCAGGCATTCTGGATCGCATTTGTACGTATACCTCCCTTTATCGTAACACTCGCAGGTATGCTTGCTTTCAGAGGTTTAAGTAACGTAGTGCTTAACGGTCTTACCGTTTCGATCACAGACTGCACATCATTCGTAAACCTTTTTGGTGGCGGAGCAAACTGTTATATTCCTGACCCGGCATTTTTACAGGGTCTCATTCCCGGTGTCAATATCATATGTCTTGTAGCGGGGATCGTGATAGCAGCTGTATTTGCTCTTGTACAGTTTAAGACACGTATGACACGTAAAAAGAAAAATTACGAAACTGAGCCCGCAGTTGTTTTCTATATCAAAACGATTGGAATTACCGCAGTTATAGTAGCATTCTTCTCTGCCCTTTCAAGACACAAAGGTATTCCTACAGTACTTATCTGGGTAGTAATAGTTATCATGGTATACGGATATATCACATCCAACACCAAGACAGGTCGTTACTTCTACGCAGTGGGCGGTAATGAAAAGGCTACAAAACTTTCCGGTATCAATACCAACAAGGTTTACTTCTTAGCCTACACCAATATGGGATTCCTGGCAGCTCTTGCCGGAATGGTAACCATAGCTCGTCTGACTTCCGCACAGCCCACATACGGCCAGAACTACGAGATGGACGCGATCGGTTCCTGTTTCATAGGCGGTGCTTCGGCATACGGCGGAATCGGTACTGTTCCGGGCGTTATCATAGGTGCCGTTCTTATGGGTGTCATCAACCTCGGTATGTCACTTATGGGTGTTGACCAGAACATGCAGAAGGTTGTAAAAGGTCTTGTACTCCTTGCAGCCGTAATCTTCGATGTAGTTTCGAAGCGTGGCGGTAAGCTCTTTGCCAAGGATTGATCGTTCATAATAAAAACCATTCCCAAACGAATGGAAAACTTACCTATAGTATTATTCCGGGTTCCCCCGCATCTTAGGATGCGGGGGTTTTCCTTTAATACTTATTTATATGGAAATGCGGATAAAAATTCTTTATACTGAAATAGACGGCCGCCTAAAATGCGGAAACGTAAAAACGCGAAAACGCAATCCGGAGAGATGCCGATCAAAGGAGATTACGGGATGATCCCTACGACCATCTGTTATATAAAAAATGATAAAGATCAATACTTGTTGCTTCACCGTGTCAAAAAGGAATCCGACCTCAATGAGGGCAAGTGGATAGGTGTGGGCGGAAAGATCGAACCCGGCGAAACGCCCGATGAATGCGTGTTAAGGGAAGTGTATGAAGAGACGGGGCTGACGCTTACAAAATACAGACTTCACGGTGTGATAAAGTTTATTTCCGATGAGTGGGAAGACGAGGATATGTATCTTTATTCGGCTTCGGAATTTATCGGGGAACTTAAGGAGTGTGACGAAGGCGATCTTGAATGGGTCGATAAAGATAAAGTGCTCGATCTTCCCACATGGGAAGGCGACAGATATTTTTTAAAACCGCTTCTTGAAGGCAGGGACCGTATTGACGGACTTGTGGAATACAGAGGTGACCGCCTTGTGAGATTTGAAGATCTTACCGAAGAGATCAATACGCTTAAGTCATCACTTATTAACTGCCCGCACGGCTTTTCGACCCGCACAGGCGGAGTCAGCGACGGAATATATGCAACCCTTAACCTTGGCATGAACAGGGGAGATGACAAGTTAAGAGTCATCGAAAACTGGAACAGATTTCTGGATTCTGCCGGGATCGCGAACAGACAGTTTGTATGCGGTGAGCAGGTACACGGAAATAATGTGCATATCGCAGACGGAAGCGAACTTCGCCCCGCGTACGGTCCGGGAGAGATGAAGGTTGCCGACGGATATGTCACAAATCTTAAAAATGTTCCTCTCGCCATCTTCATTGCGGACTGCGTGCCCGTTCTTTTGCAGGATCCCGTTAATGAAGTCATAGGAGCGGTTCACTGCGGATGGAGAAGTACGGTCGCCGATATTCAGAAAAACGCGGTCGATAAGATGACTTTACTCGGAGCGGATCCCGGTGAGATCCGCGCAGCCATAGGACCTGCCATCGGAAAATGCTGTTTTGAAGTCGGACCAGAGGTGATCGAGGCGGTCGATGCGCTCATCGGAAACGGTTCGGATAAATATTACACCAAGAAAACCGATAAATTCATGCTTGACCTTCGGGGAGTTGTACGGGAGAGATTCCTGCAGCTCGGACTTAAGCCTTCGAATATTGAATTCGTGGGCGGATGCACGATGTGTGAGCCGCAAACCTACTGGTCGCATCGCTATACAAAGGGAAACCGCGGCAGCATGGCGGCTGTGATCTCACAATAAACTTATAAGAACATGCGTCGATTAATATAAAAAGTAAAGAGAACGGAGAAGAATATGGCAGGAAAATATCCCGAAAGACCCGCTGTAATAACAGACGATACCAAGAGATTTGATTCTTTTGAAAACGGAGAATACTTACCCGGCAAAAAGAACGGCCGTCTTCCCGCCATGGGATGGAACAGCTGGAACGCCTTCGGAAGCGGCAATACCGAGACGCTTACAATAGCCATGGCCGATAAGATCAAGGAACTTAAACTCGATGAGCTCGGATATGAATACATTGTCTTGGATGACGGATGTTATAAAAGCGAGCGTGTAGACGGAAAGCTTTCCAACGAGGAAGTCAAATTTCCGCACGGATTTAAATATCTTGCCGACTATATGCATGGAAAAGGCCTTAAATTCGGTATGTACAACGATATAGGCACCAATCTCTGCGCGGGTGCAGAGGTTGGCACATGCGGACATGAAGCCGTTGATGCCGCATCGTATCTTGAATGGGATGTCGATTTTCTGAAAGTCGACAACTGTTATTATCTTTGGGATAATGCCACTTTTTCAAACTCGGACAATGCGAGATATGTCTTTGCACCGGCAATAAAGGGCATCAAGATAGGACCTGACACGGAAAAGATACTAAGCGCTACCAAAGACGGCAAGATCACAGGAAACGGCATAGAGGTAAGAGATGACTATGTAAGGTCGATCGGGACGTTTGACGGTACGGGCCCCATGCATTCACCCGTATATGTAAGAAGCGGTGAACTCAGATTTGATGTATACATCCTGACACCGGGAGAATACAGACTTTATGTGGAATATGCTTCGGGCCGTCGGGAAGGGTGCGGTAACTGGCTTCAGGTCGCGGTGGAAAACAGTGAGGGTGTTTCATACCCGTATGACGATCTGTTAAAAGAAACACCTTCAAAGAACGATTTTGAGTGGTCGGATGCCATTACACTTACGTTTGCCGAAGGTATAAACACAATAAGGCTCATGAACCACAGACGTCAGGAAAATACGCTTATTTCCTATGCAACGCTGATGGAAGAACTTGATAAACAGGATCCTTCCAACGATATTATCCTTTCCATTTGCGAGTGGGGCAAGACACAGCCTCAGAACTGGGGTAAAAAGGTGGGGAATTCCTGGAGGATACTCAACGATATCACGTTCAGCGTCGGTTCGGACGGCGATCCCGGGAACGCAGCATGGGAGAGCAATTATACAACGGGTGTTACCGCACAGTACAACAAAGCTGTCGTAATGGATGAATTTGCAGGTCTTGATAAAGGCTGGAACGATCCCGACATGATGATGATCGGCATGAACGGACTCACACCTGTCATGAATAAAACTCATATGGTGATGTGGTGTATGATGAATTCTCCTCTGATGCTGGGGCTCGATCTTAGAAGGGTGAACGTCGGAGATGAAATATATGAACTGATCGCAAACAAAGATCTTATCGCTCTTAATCAGGATGCTCTCGGCATACAGGCCAAGCGTATATACTCAAGTATCGAAAAAGATACTCCCGATAAGGAATATATTACATGGAACGACCGTGTTGACATTCTGGCAAAACCGTTAAGTGATAACAGTGTAGCGCTTTCCTTCATAAATGTCAGTACTTCCGACAAAACGGACGGATATTCCGTGGATGTTGAAAATATCGTTAAATTTATCGGTGCCAAAATGGTTGATAAAGAGGCATTTTTGAATGCAAAGAGTTATCTTGTCAAGGATCTCATAACGGGTGAAACCTGTGAGACATCGTCGCGTTCTTTTGCCGCAGAAAAGCTTGAAGCATGCGACAGCAAGACGATCAAGGTAAGCATTAAGGAATGATAGGGGTAAACATTATCGATAATACCCATAAAGGCCGGCATTAATGGATGATAAAGAGAAAAGATATATAACGCTCGGAGAGTTTGCGACGCTTTTGGGTGAAAAGGAAGATTCGGATATCTTATCGTTTACACCCGACGATCTTTTGTATTGGAATAAGCCGATCGAACGAAAAACCGCGGCAAGACTTGTAAGGATATACCTAAAGAAAGCGCTCGGCGAAGCCGATCTTGATGAATCGAAGTGGTATGAAGCTCGGGTTCTCAAGGATCTTTATGATTGCCATGTCTGTGTCGGGGATATAGTTCAGGTCTATATAAAGGGTATCATGGACGGCGTGGAACTGCCGGACGGCAGCACGATCTTTGCATCGCACGAAGGACTCGAATATGACGCGGCCGTCATCATCAAAGAACGCGTATTTAACAGGGATTTGAGAGTTTCCCGCATAGGCGGTGCGGTGGAACGTACCGGTTTTTCATGGACCGATATAGCGACTGTTATTAACGCATATGAGCGGGATGAAGACATTTCCGTCATCGATCTTCGTATGCCCGGAGATTACGAAGCGGGACATATAAAAGGAGCGGTAAATATACCGCTCACAGCTTATGTCAAAAATCCTTATATGGCTTCACGCAATGTAGATGACATGGTGGTCTTTTGCTGTGAAGACGGCTATAAAAGTGAGATTGCGGCAAATATTGCGATCTCATCGGGATTTACTGATGTTTACTGTTTATCACTCAGCCAAGAAGACTTAAAACAGTCTGATTGCTCTGATTAGCCTGTGCAAGCATTGAAGTACCTGCCTGTGCAAGGATGTTAAGGTTTGAATATCTCACCATTTCTCTTGCCATATCGGTATCTCTTATAAGACTCTCGGCAGCGGTCGTGTTTTCAACGACGTTGTCGAGATTTTTTATCGTATGCTCAAGACGATTCTGTACTGCGCCGTAATATGAGCGGACTACGGAAACCCGTCTGTCGGCTTCTTTGATTATATCTAACGTATCGGCTCTTGAGGCTGCATCGCCGTAAACGACGTTTCCCTGTTCACCGTTACCCGGCTCCCGATATGCGCCGGTAACATCCATCTTCTGTCCGCCAAAAAGCGCATCTGCAGAAACATTGTAACGATTGATATATATAAACTGTCCGGCCTCCGCGCCTGCCTGGATAACAAATGCATTACCGTCGTCACCGCCTGCTCCCGGCTTAGGCCATGTGATGTTGGTACCGTAACCGTTGGAATACCAGGTGTTTTCGGGATTGATCGTATATGATCCGGCAGATGTAACGAGGCTCGACGGTGCAAAAGCCGTGGATTCGGGCGTGTTAAGAGGATACAGTATCGAACCTGCACCGTTTGCACCGCGGGCATTTAAAAAATCATGGACAAAAGCAAGTGAATCACCTCCCGCCGACTTAAATGTCTGCTGGAAGTTACTGAGAGATGAAAACTTGTTTCCTGTATTTTCTTTTATGGCTTCATCAAATGATTTACCCTGTGAAACCGCAGTCAAAATGTTATCAAGACCTTTGGCGATGTTTGCACTTGTAACATTGGACATATCCGCGCCTGATGCCGACATTCCGAGGTATGCGGTTGCAAGGTAACCCGGACCGTAAGGCTTTTTAAACAATTCACCCATATAAGATTTGATCGAGGCATCCGAAGAAGAAGGATTAAGCGAATAGGAGAGATGTCCGTTATCACCGCTTGAGGTCTGAGCCGTACCCTCGATAAACCAATCGGGAAACTTGTCGGAACCGAGCATTTTGGTGGTGACTGTGTCATACATCATGAGGTGAGTCATTTCATGAGCGATAACGCCGGCAAGATCGGCTTTCTTGGCATCGGTATAAGAATCAAATGCTGTTATGCCGTAGTCACTTGTATCTATCTTCATGCGATAAGACATTACCGTATTATCACTTGATGAAGTTAAAGATAAAGCAGCCGTTGCAAGAGTGCCGCCGTTTCCGTCAATATTGGAAAGATCGAGTCCGACCTGAATATTGTTTGTGGAAGCTGATCCAAAGAGATTGGGATATGCCGCTGCAAGTTTGTTGACCGCATTTGCCGCTGCTTTTACAGCAAACTGAGCAAGTCCGGAATTTGAAACGGAATCTGAATTGACGGTTCCGGTAGCATTTGTATCTGCGGGTGCCGATATACGGTTTCCTTCCGCATCAACAAGACCGACTTCAACGGTTATGCCGGTAGCGGTGATAAATGAAAGACTTCCGTCTTTATTAAAGGAGGCGTTGTGAATCGCGGAATTCGGGGCTTCCATATAAGAGGGATCGATACCGAGGTCCGAGAAAACATTTCGCTCGTTAAAAACTGTAGTTGTATGAACTCTGTCTATCTCTTCGGCTAGCTGGTCGAGTTCTTTTTGTATAAATTCACGGTCCTGTTCGGTATTGGTATCGTTGGAGGCTTTGATGGCGAGTTCTTCGCATCTCTTGAGCATATCCTGAACTTCGTTTAATGCTCCGTCTGCGATCTGACAAAGAGAAATGCCGTCCTGACAATTAACGGATGCCTGGGTAAGTCCGCGTATCTGGCGTCTCATCTTTTCGGAGATAGCAAGGCCTGCAGCATCATCAGCCGCACGATTTACCTTGTAGCCCGATGAAAGTTTCTCGGTCGACTTGGCCTGTGCGGAAGTGGTGATACCCAACATTCTGTTTGAATTAAAAGCCGTAAGATTGTGCTGAACTATCATAAATTACCTTTTAAAGATCTCTATCCCTGTAAAAGACTGAGTACTGTCTGATTGCTTTGGTTGGCCTGCGCCATCATGGATGTTCCTGCCTGGGAGAGTATGTTGAGATTGGCAAGTCTTACCATCTCTCTGGCCATGTCCGTATCTCTGATGGCGCTTTCGGCTGCCTGTGTATTTTCAACAACGTTGTCAAGGTTTTTGATCGTATGTTCCAAGCGGTTTTGCTCAGCACCGGCGTTGGACCGTTGCCTTGATATCTCCTGCTGTGCGGATTTGACCATGTTTATCGCAGTGGAAGCGCTCTCCTGAGTCGTTACGTTTGTTGGATCAATGCCCAAAACACTTGCATTCATTGTATCCATCGAAATGTAAATAAACTGCCCGGATTCTGCACCTGCCTGTATTGCCAGCAATGACTTAAATTCTTCATTTTGGATAACTCCGGCAAGTTCTGTACAGTTTGCCTGTGAATAGGGACTGTGGTTTGCAATCTTATCATCAAAGGCATGCTTGGCTTCGGTTTCGGTAGGAAATGACGCAGTGGCAACTATTGAAAAAGATGTAGGTGATGTTCTCACCAGTCTGTTTGAATGACTTACCAAAAGATCGGAATCGCTTGAAGGGATCCTGTGGTTGGGCATATTGTCGTGGACAAATGTAAAAAGTTTATCAAGTACGCCTTCCGGAGTGGTTTCACCGTAAATGTCAATGGTGTATACATGCGGGTTCCTCTCGTTATTTTGACCTTCTACTCGGCTTTTGGTACCGTCATCGCTTATAAAAGTGAATTTAAAGGTTTCATTACATCCAACACTGCATGTAAAAGTAAAAGAATTGTTATACAGTTGGTTTACCGTCTCAGCATTTACCCCATTGAAGTTAAGGTTTGCTGAAGGGTGATATCCGCTTGCATCATGATATGCATCGGTAAGATATCCCGAACCGATAGCGGAGCTTGTAGGCGTGGGCTTTAAACCCATCTGGTTTGCGTAATCAAATACCTGTATATGATTGAAAGTTGTATCGGAACCGATACGATTGATCTCGGATACAAGCTGATTCATTTCGGTCTGAATGAATCCCCGGTCTTCGGCGGTCAGCGTACCGTTTGCGGCTTTGACCGACAATTCGTTCATTCTGTTTAATATATCATGAACCTCGGACAACGCACCGTCTCTGACCTGACAAAGCGAAATACCGTCCTGACAGTTAAGAGAAGCCTGAGTAAGACCGCGCACCTGTCTTCTCATTTTTTCGGATATAGCAAGACCGGCCGCGTCGTCCGCTGCCCGGTTTATTTTATAACCTGATGATAATTTTTCCGTGGATTTGGCGCTATAGCCTGAGACTATACCGAATTGCCTTGCGGTATTCATGGAAGTCAGATTGTGCGCAACCGATAACATATGTTTTCCCCTGATAAAACCGAATCCGTTCGGCGAAACATCGCATCCTTGCGCATGATGATCATCTATTCAATAGGTTTATCGGTATATATGAGTGCTTTCTTTACCCCCAAATCGCATAAAACCACCCTTTTTTCAAATTTATTCACAGATATCGATCGCAACTGTACAAAGTATTAATTTGCCGTTACAAAAGAATGGTAGTATTCTTTAATATATGACAATATGAAAAACCACAGGGGGATAACATAATGGCACATTTAAACGGTACTTTCTTTTCAACATCGCTTGCAAGACCCGTTCACTATACGGCAGTCTTATGTAATGATATCCAGCAGCCCACGGCTGACAATCCTCATTTTAAACGTCCGACAAAATCGGTATATCTTTTGCACGGATATTCGGGATTCGATACCGACTGGTTTTCGAACGCTCCTCTCGGAGATCTTGCAAATACTTATAATGTGAATTTCTTTATGCCTTCGGGTGAAAACAGTTTCTATCTCGACAGACCCGAAACCGGCGGAAAATATGCTCAGTTCGTCGGCAAGGAGTTTATTGAGTATACGACAAAAACGTTCGGACTTTCCGGTAAGAGAGAGGATATTATCATCGGAGGACTTTCAATGGGCGGATTCGGAGCACTCCATACCGCGCTTATGTTCCCCGAGACATTTTCCGCATGCCTTGCCCTTTCATCGGCACTTATTGTAAACGGTATCAAGCATATGACACCGGGCAATGACAATCCCGTTGCAAACTATGATTATTACAGACTTATGTTCGGAGATCTCGAAAAGCTTGAGACTTCCGACAATAACCCCGAAGTACTTGCCAAGAAACTGGTTGAAAAAGGTGCAGATATTCCTAAGATCTATATGGCGGTCGGAACCGAAGACTTTTTATTGGAGCCCAACCGTGAATTTAAGAAATTTCTTGAAGATACCGGTATCCCGGTAGAATATTTCGAAGGACCCGGAATACACGATTTTGTATTCTGGAGAGCACAGCTTAAAGCCGGACTTGAATGGGCACTTAAGGCCTGATAAAGGAGAAAATGTATGGAAGAAGAAAAGATCACGAAAGAAAACGCGGAAGTCATCGATCAGGACAAAGAAAATCTTATTGCAAGGGAAAACGATGCCAATGATACTACCGACGGAGTCGCCAAGTCCATAGCATCGCGGTTTTCAAAATCAGGTCTTGGTATAAAACCCGTTAAATTCAGCAAAGTTATCGGAAGGGTTATCTTGTTTGTGGTTTTTCTTATCATCATAAATCCTTCGATGATCCCGTTTTTGCCACCCAAGGCCAAGGAAACCCTCAGTGCGACATGGGGCAAGGTTTTTGGCGATGTTGACAGCATATACAAGAGTTTTTCTTTTAACATTGCGACAATATGTCAGATAATAGCCATAATACTCCTGATGGTGATGATCACATCGATCGCAATGTTTGTACTTGAGCATCTTAAACCCAAGACTGCCAAGGGACGCAGCTTTGTGACACTTTTCAGAAGTGCCGTTACATACATCACGACGATAATCGGATTTTTCTGGTGTCTTAATGCATTTGGTGTTAACGTTTCCACGATATTTGCGAGTGTCGGAATATTGACACTGGTAGTCGGATTCGGAGCACAAAGTCTTGTGGAAGATCTGATCACAGGTATTTTCCTGGTATTTGAGGAGCAGTTTAATGTCGGGGATATCATTGAGGTAGGAGGATTCAGAGGAACCGTTGAGACAATCGGTATCAGGATCACTACGATAAGGGATCCCGGCGGAAACCTTAAACTCGTCAACAACTCGGATATCAGAAACATACTTAACCGTTCGTCATCTACAAGCGTGGCCGTAACCGAAGTTTCGGTAGCCTACAATACCGATATAGAGAAGGTCGAAAAACTGTTTGAAACGCTTATGCCCGAGATTCGCAAAAAGTATCCCGATATATTTTTGGAAGATCCCAAATATGTCGGACTCCAGACGCTCGGAAACGATGGTATGGTATTAAAGATCATCGGAAACGTCAAAGAAAAGGATATATTTGCCGCACCCAGACTTTTAAACCGTGAGATCAAGATAGCATTTGACAAAGCGGGAATCGAGATACCGTTCCCGCAGGTTGTGGTTCACGAGGCCAAATAATATATGGTGGATCAGGAATATGGTTTTCCGGGTATTCCGGAATATCCGCCGGCAGGTCACGAATTCGTACCGCCCAAGGTTACGGATAATACGGGTAAAAAGAAAAGAAAACTGTTCGGCTTTAACAAAGATACCCTGTTAATGAGTCTTTTGGCCGCTACGGTTTCCGTTAGCATGCTTACCGGATCCGGAGTCAATGCACAGGAAGAACCCGAAGCGCCTGTTTCCGTCGTGATCGACAGCATGGTAGATTTGTCGGAACCTGTTCAGACAGGCGATAATACTGTTGCGGACATATCCGATAAAGTCGCGGTTGATGTCATACCGGTTTCCGATGATCACCGGGATGCCGGTCTTGATCGGACCGATCCCGATGATTCAACCGACTTTGACGAACCGGACGATGATGAGCCGGCGATCGTTTCCGTAAGTTCCAATGATGAGCCAAAGACACCCGATGTGTCGGAAAATGATAAACCGCCTGTTGCTCACGGTGAAGAACCGGTCAAACCGGCAGTCAAGCCGCATGTTCAGTGCCCTAAATGTACCGGAACCGGAATATACTGTCCGGGAGACCCCAATTACGGTCATGATCGTGGAAACGCCGACGGATACGAGGGATGTCACGGAACAGGTAAGACACATTGTCCGAATGGGTGGTGCGTTAACGGCCGGGAAACTTGTCACACCTGTGGCGGAACCGGAACGGTTCCCTGTTGGGGATGTCACGGAACTTTGTTAGATCACGGTTATCCCTGTCAGCATTGTAATCCTCCCGGAAGCGGCAGAGATTACTGCGAAGTCTGTGGCGGAAAGGGCTGGGTTGAATGCCACTGTCACGGCGCCGAATGGATCGACTGTCTGGTAGCCGACAAACATGTAACATGCGATCTTTGTAACGGAACGGGATATTTAAGCAATCCCGATGTATCACCCGATGCAGATATCTTAATTGACACGACGGAATAATAACCGTATAATACTAAAGTCGCGATCGGGTCGTGACTGTAAGCAGACGTATCGAAGCGGTCATAACGGGGCGCACTCGAAATGCGTTTGCCCTCCGGGGCACGAGGGTTCGAATCCCTCCGTCTGCGTTTTAACCATCCGAATGATGATTCGGGTGGTTTTTCTTTTTCTTATAGGATATAATTATCTATTATACACATCGTATTCTCACAAGGAGGTAGCCTATGAAGAAAATCGGTATGCTTACAAGCGGCGGCGATTGTCAGGCACTTAATGCGGCAATGCGCGGAGTTGTGAAATGTCTTTCCAACAGTTCTGAGAATGTTGAGATCTACGGATTTTACGATGGGTACAGGGGGTTTATTTACGGTGATTACCGTATGTTGACACATGCGGATTTTTCGGGAATACTTACTAAAGGCGGCACGATACTGGGGACATCGCGTACACCTTTTAAGTCCATCAGGGAACTGGACGAGAACGGTCTTGACAAGGTCGAGGCCATGAAGAGAAATTACAAAAATCTCGGTCTGGACTGCATGGTAATACTGGGAGGAAACGGTACACACAAGACCGCCAATCTCTTAAGGGAAGAAGGTCTTAATATCATCACTCTTCCCAAGACGATCGATAATGACTTATACGGCACCGATATGACTTTCGGATTCCAGAGTGCCGTTGATGTTGCCACCAACGCAATAGACCTTATACATACGACAGCTTCCAGTCACGGAAGGATATTCTTGGTGGAAGTAATGGGACATAAGGTAGGCTGGCTTACGCTCAATGCCGGTATGGCGGGCGGCGCCGACATCATCCTTATACCTGAGATACCCTATGACATGGATAAGGTCATCAAGGCAATATATGACAGACAGGCAAGAGGCAGTAAATTTACTATCCTTGCGGTTGCGGAAGGTGCGATATCCAAGGAACGTGCGGCCATGAGCAAACACGATTTCAAGGAATCCATGAAAAACCTCACGTTTCCGTCGGTAACATATGAGATCGCTCATATAATAGAAAAGAACACAGGACTCGAGACGAGAGTTGCCGTACCCGGTCACATGCAACGAGGCGGATCGCCCTGTGCATATGACAGAGTATTTGCATCAAGACTCGGAAGTGAAGCCGGAAGACTCATTCTTGAAAATGACTTCGGTTTCATGGTGGGCATCAGAAACCGTGAGATAGTCAAAGTTCCGCTCGAAGACGTTGCGGGCAAGCTTAAAATGGTGGATCCCAATGCTTCCATCATCAAAGAAGCCAAGATGCTGGGTATCAGTTTCGGAGATTAATTTAAGGAAGGTAACACGTAATGTCCTATACTGCGTTATATCGCAAATTTCGTCCTCAGAGATTTGAGGACGTTAAGGGACAAGATCATATAGTCACGACGTTAAGGAATCAGATAAGATCTGACAGGATTCAGCATGCTTATCTGTTTTGCGGCACCCGCGGAACCGGTAAGACAAGTGTGGCCAAGCTGTTTGCGAGGGCTATCAACTGCGAGCATCCCGATAACGGTAATCCGTGTATGGAATGCGACATGTGCAAGGCCATAATGTCCCAGAGTTCGCTCAATGTGATCGAGATCGATGCCGCATCCAACAACGGTGTTGACAATATAAGACAGATCATAGATGAGGTATCTTACCCTCCTACACAGGGAAGATTTAAGGTATACATCATCGACGAGGTTCATATGCTTTCCGCCGGCGCTTTCAATGCCTTGTTAAAGACACTGGAAGAGCCTCCTTCATATGTTGTCTTTATACTTGCGACAACGGAAGTTCATAAACTTCCGGTCACCATTCTTTCCAGATGTCAGCGATATGATTTCAAAAGAATAAGTGTTGACGACATTACACTCCGCATCAACGAGTTACTGCCTGTTGAAGGTATTGAGGCCGAAGATACAGCAATCCGATATATCGCAAAATGCGCTGACGGGGCGTTAAGAGATGCATTAAGTCTTCTTGATCAGTGTGTTGCCTTTAATTTTGGCCAAAAACTCACTTACGAGATGGTACTTGATACACTCGGGGCGGTAGACCTTAAGATATTCAGCAAACTTCTTCGGATGATCATCTGTGCCGATGTATCGGGAGCCATAAAAGCTCTTGATGAGATAATAATGGGAGGCCGCGACCTTACCCAGCTGGTGACGGATTTTACCTGGTATTTAAGAAACCTTCTTTTGGCAGTAACAAGTGATGACATTTCATCCGTAGTTGATATGTCCGCCGAAAATCTTGAAAATCTCCTTGCGGAAGCGGCCCAGATCGACGAAGAAACGGCTATGAGATATATCCGCATACTTTCGGAACTGTCAAATCAGATAAGATATGCATACAACAAACGTGTTTTAACGGAACTTGCGATCATTAAGATGTGCATGCCCGAGAGCGAGAGCCGCGAGGACACACTGATATCACGTATCAGAACTCTTGAAAATAAGCTGGATAACGGTGAAGTTTCGGTCCGCCACGTCGGAGCTCAGAAAAACGAGGCCGATATCAAAAAGCCGGAACTCAGTGAAGAAGCCGTTAAGGAACTTCGCGAATCACTTCCCGAAGATATTAAAAATGTCGTATCTCATTGGAAGGATGTAGTTAACAGGCTTCAGTTTGCTGAAAGAGTTCACCTGAGTAAAGCCGCAGTTTCCTACGGAGATTCGGGAGATCTGATAATCGCGTTTGAAAAGCCTTCGCATAAATCATATTATACTGAGGGAGCCGGATGCGAAAATCACCTTCATACGATCGAAGATGCCATCAATGCAGTGGCGGGAGCAAAGGTAAGACTGACTCTTGCCCTTCAAAAACAGGCGGATTCAGGAGAAGGCGTTGATTACATCAATTTAAGAGAACTGTTTCCCACAGCCAATGTCGTTGTCGAAGACGAAGACTGATGCTGACCTTGCAAAAGAAAGTTACAATAAATGACCATACAGGAGGAACAACATGTCCAAAAGAGGAGGATTTCCCGGCGGTGCAATGCCCGGAAATATGAGCAATCTTATGAAACAGGCGCAGAGAATGCAGCGCCAGATGGAGGAAAACCAAAAAGAACTCGAGACCAAGGAGTTTACCGCTGACGCAGGCGGAAAAGCCGTAAGCGTTACTGTTACGGGTAAACGTGAGGTTAAGAGCGTTATACTTTCACCCGAAGTAGTGGATCCCGATGACATCGAGATGTTACAGGATCTTATCGTTGCTGCCATGAACGAGGCGCTTAAGAAAGTCGATGATGCCAACAACGAGGCAATGTCCAGGATGACCGGAGGACTTTCTTTTTAAATGAATCTGTACGGAGGCCGCGTCAACAAGTTAATAGAGGAGCTTGAGAGTCTGCCCGGCATAGGTTCAAAGTCGGCACAGCGTCTTGCTTTTTACCTGATCGGACTTCCCGAGGAAAAGGTGAACCGCATAGCCAATACCATGATAGAGGCAAGGCAGAATGTCAGGTATTGCTCGGTGTGCTGTACCCTTACGGACAAGGAAACCTGTCCCGTATGCTCAAATCCCGGCCGTGACAGATCGACGATAATGGTGGTCGAGTCACCCAGAGACCTTGCGGCTTACGAAAAAACGGGAAGATACGAAGGAGTTTATCATGTACTTCACGGCGTGATATCGCCAATGCTCGGTATCGGACCGTCGGATATCAAACTCAAGGAACTGATAAAGCGTCTGGAGGGAGATGTCAAAGAGGTCATAATCGCCACAAACTCAAGCCTTGAGGGTGAGACGACCGCAATGTATATCAGCAAACTCATCAAACCTACGGGTATTAAGGTTACCAGGATAGCCAGCGGAGTTCCGGTGGGCGGTGACCTTGAATATATAGATGAAGTGACATTATTCCGCGCTCTCGAAGGGCGCGTGGAACTATAGGAGGGTTAAATATGTTAAATACAAAGGTATGGGGCACCACCAAAAAGGGCGAGACGGTCCATCTTTACGAACTTACCAACAAAAACGGAATGGTCGCAAAAGTGACCGATTTCGGTGCAAATCTCGTTTCACTCATCGTGCCCGACAAAGACGGCAAGCTCGATGATGTTGTACTGGGATATGATGATGTCAAGGATTATGAGTTTAACGGTTCATTTTTTGGAGCTGTGATCGCACCGAGCGCAAACAGAATTGCGGGAGCTTCCTTTGAGATAGACGGTGTTACATATAATATTGACGTCAATGACGGCAAAAACAATCTTCACAGCGATATCTTAAACGGTGTTCACAAGAGACTTTGGAAAGCCGAAGCTTCAGAAGCAAGCGTTAAATTTACCATCGAATCCGGTGATATGGATATGGGATTCCCCGGCAATAAGGTGATCTCGATAACATATACACTTACCGATGACAACGAGATCAAGCTTGCGTACTATGCCACAAGCGACAAGAACACGATCATGAACCCCACCAACCATTCGTATTTCAACCTTGCGGGTGCGGAGTCGGGAACAAATATCGAAGATCACATTCTTACTCTCAATGCATCACACTACACTCCTGTTGTTGCAGGCGCCATTCCCACGGGTGAGATCGCTCCCGTTGCCGGAACCGTTATGGATTTCACATCCGGCACAGCAGTCGGAGAAAGAATAAACGCCGATTTCGAACAGCTTAAATTAACGCTCGGATACGATCATAACTTCGTTGTTGACGGATACAACGGAAAACTTAACAAGATCGCAGTTGTAAAAGATCCTAAGAGCGGACGTGAGATGAAGGTTTACTCAACCCTTCCCGGTGTACAGTTCTACGCAGGCAACTGCATCGCGGATACGGTAGGCAAAAACGGTGTCAAATACGGCAAAAGAAGCGGACTTTGCTTAGAGACTCAGTTCTATCCCGATTCCATCCACAGACCTGAGTTTCCTTCATGTGTATTCGGCCCCGGTAACGATTATTCGTCCGAAACGGTATATGCATTTTAATCATCAGGAAAAAGAAAATGTCCAACATTGAGGAATTTCCCGGGCGCGACGAACTGTCGCCCCGTCAAAAGTTAAGAAAGCAGTTTTTTAAAAGACTCCGCGCCAGAATGTACACGATAATACTTATCGTGATACTGGTGGCGGCAGCGGTATTCGGATATCTTACATACGAAAGGAACAAGGTTTATTCGGGAGTTGAGGTAGTCGAATCGGTTTCTTTTTCCCCGGCATCGGGTACCAGAGTCGAAGAGTTTTCCGGAGGCGTGCTCACATACAGTAAAGACGGTGCGCAGGTCGCAGATGCCAAGGGCAATCTCTTATGGAACCGAACGTTCGACATGCAGAACCCCATGGCTTCGATATGTGAAGATACGGTTGCTTTTGCCGACTACGGAGGAAGTACGATCTATGTACAGACAGCCGGCGGTGATGCGTACGAAGTTTCCACCGCAATGCCGATCCGTAAGATCTCCGCTTCCAATAAAGGTATAGTGACCGCCGTTTTGGAAGATGTGGGCGTGACATGGATATATCTCTACGATTCAAACGGAGACATAGTTGCCAAGATCAGGACTACAATGGAAAAGAGCGGATACCCGGTAAATCTTGACATGGCTCCCTCGGGAAAAGTTTTGGGGATATCCTATTATCATCTTGATATCGGCGATGCCATGAGCAGCGTTGCTTTCTATAATTTCGGTGAGGTCGGTCAGAACAGCATCGATAATTATGTGAGCGGATATAATTACCAGGACAGCCTTGTGCCGCTCGTAAAGTTTTTGTCGGGTTCGCATGCTTTTGCTCTCTCGGGAACAAGGCTTACGATCTTCGAAGGAAGTGAAAAGCCGGTCAGCCTCAAGGAAATATTCATCGATGATGAAATATTGTCGGTATTTAACAACTCCGAATATATCGGTCTTGTAGTGCGTTCCGATGACAATAAGAGCACTTATAAGTTGAGGATTTATTCGGATAAGGGTATACTTATCTCTGAGAAGGGATTTGACTTTGACTACTCAGGTGTGGTATTTTCTGAAGGTCAGTATGCACTGTACGGAAACACCGATATTTATGTGGGAACCGTTGACGGCAGGGAAAAGTTCTCTTACGAGTACGAGATGCCGATAAGGCTCATGATACCTACTTCATCGCCCACTAAATATATAATTGTGACGGAATCATCGATAGATACCGTCCAGCTTCGATAGGAGGATAACAATGTCTGGAGGAACTGTTGTTGACTGGATCATGGTGAATCTGCCTTTCATCATTTTCCTTATTTTGTTTGTGATCTTTGCATTCAGAGCCGTAAAGGCCGGATTTGTAAAGGAACTTTGCGAATTTATTTCGGCGATCATCGCATCTGTTGCAATTATCTTGCTGGCATATGCCATTTACGGTGTATTCGACAAGGAAAAGATACAGTTTGCGGTTGCCGTTATATTGATAGTTTTGCTTGGTATAGTGTACAAACTGTTAAGCCTGTGCTTTACGTCACTTAAGCTTATTGCCAAGCTTCCCGTTATCAAGGTGCTTGATAAGATCCTGGGCGTACTTATGGCTGTGCTTGAGATAGTTGTTCTGATCTGGGCTGTTTACAGTCTGATCATCATCATCAAAGGCGGTGCACTCGGAAAGTGGATCATCGAATGTGCAAGACAGAACCCCATCATGAGATTCCTGTATGAGCGTAACTATATGTACATTCTGATCTCCAAGATCGGTGATAAATTAAGTATGGTAGATTTCCTGGAGAGTCTTGAACAGTAATTCCGCAATCTATTGACATACCTTATAAATAATGGTAAATTTAAAGTCCACCGCTTTATGCGGTGGACTTTTTGACACTTTTTACGGAAAAAGAAAAAAACAGGTCAAAAAGTACTTGACTTAGGTATTTTCAAGTGATAACATTGCAATGTTGTCGCCTAAGGCAACTTTATAGGATGCAAATCCTGCAACATTGATAACTTAACAGCATATGCAACCCTGAAAATCTTTGAATCATTAAATATTTTCAGAACAAACAACCTATATGCAGTAAAAGACGGAAACTAAAAGCTAACGTTTATTAATGCTAAGGACAAACTTTTTTTCGAGA